>NZ_CP053907.1 GCF_013256425.1 Hymenobacter sp. BRD67 | reverse complement strand
GCCCCGCGGTGTACCAGTTGGTTACGGGGATGGCCCGGCGCCACGCCGAGGCCGAAAATTTAGACTGGTCCAAGGTCCCACACCCCCGCGAGCAGGACGGCACGGACCCGGACCAGGCCCGCGCGCGCTCCTGGCGCGGGTAATGGCGCTGGACCGCGCCCGCGGCGAGCCGGGCGCCGCCTAGCGACCGCGTGGCCACGCGAGCGGTGGGAAACGCCGGCCACCGCCGTGGCGCACGCGCACGGACCCACCCGCAGCTGTGCGCCAGGTCAGACAGGGGTAAGCCAACGAGCTGCCACGGCGGCAGGTCCAGCAGGCCAGGCGTACGTGGGTACGTTTTTCCCGCCCTACCCAGGCGCGGCCCTACCTTTCGGATGCCCGGTCCTGCGCCTTTTCCACGTCCCTACGCACGTCCTGCGTCCGGCCCTTTGGGGCCAGCGCGCGCCTAGCCGCTGGATGGAACGGCCCACTGCCTCCTTCCGGCCGCCGGTTATCGCGGGGCTTTTTCCATGCTGGGCTGGAAACCCGGTGGCTTCGGTGTGTCGGTTCAGGCCACCGTCCAGGCGGAGCCGGGGCAGCTGGCTGACGCGCCCGTGCGCCGGTAGCCATCCGGGTCGGGCGGGTGGTTACCCTGCTCGGCGTTGCGTTCGATTTGCCCCAGGGTAGCCTAGCACACCTGGGCGTACTGCCTTTGCTTGGCAATCGCTTTCACTCGCGCCGGGTCCAGGGTAAGCTGGGGTCGGACTTGGAAGGCAGCCGGGTAACCTGCATGTCGGGCCTCGCCTCCGGGGCCACCTGCTCCGAGGTCAGCAGTTTTTTCTCTTTCGGTTGGCCGCCGCCTGGCTGGTTATCTCCGCTTTTTTCTGCCGGCTACCAGTTGCGGTCGCGTCGGCTCTGGCCGGCTGAGCTCGCGGGAAACGACGTGCCCAAACTGCCCTTCCAGCTGAGTGACGCTTCGCCTGGAACGGCACGCGGCTAAACCGGTCGGCCCGACCCAAGGGTTGCGCGTGCTTTTCTGGTCGGCGTCGCGGGCGAAACCAGCCCGTGGAGGGGGGTTGCAGGCCCTCCTTTTTCTCGCCCGGCACGCCCGCGTCGGTGCCCCGGTTTTGCGTTCCGGTTGGAGGGTGGCCGCCCAAACCAGGTTGGCCTCGCCCAGCTCTCTTCCATTTTTGAGAGGAACGTTTTTGGCGTAGCGTCCTCAGTGTTGGGGTACCGCGCGAGTGCCTGCGGTCGTTGCCAATCAGCCGCAACTCCTCGGCGCTCAGGTGCAGCACCCGCGGGGAAAGTGGGGGTCGTCTTTTCCCAGTCCCCTCCCGTTGCCGTCGAGCAGTCCCACTACCTCGGCCGCCGTCGGGCACAGTACCGGGGGCTCCAATGAAGGTGGCTTCACTTCCAACCGCCTTGGCTTCTTTCCCCAAGTAGTTCTCACAGCACTGCGAGCTGCCGGCGTTAGGGTACACGAGCCGGCCGTTGGTTTCGGGTTAAGTACGTTGGCGTATAACAGCAGTTGAGAGAAGGCAAAGCAAGGAAAGAGGGCGGTTGCGCCCGGCTGTAAGGCGAAAAAGCGCCGGTGCCTCCGGGTCACCCCGCCGGTTGTAAGACCAAATAGCTGGAAGGCTGTGCGGGCTGCAAGCGCCTTTTCTTCCCTGCTGCCTTCCCCGCTGCGGAGAATTCGAGTGAAAACTACGCCTTGGGCGGAACGGCTGGCGTTGTAGAAGCGAGCGGTACCAACTTGGGGGAACCGGCGTCACCGCTCGGCGGGGCGTAGTCTTGGGCAAGGGCACCGAGTTCGTTTGGAGAAACTCGCGCAGCTTCCTGGCCAACTCTTGGTCGCGCCTGTTGGTGGATAGCTCCATCTGTTTGTCGTAGCTGCCTGCCGGCAAGTTGCCTACTTTTACAGACAGGGCGGTTGTCAATCCCCGGGTGATGAAGGCTTCTAAATTCACCTTGAACAGCGCTCGACCATCGGGGCTAGCAGGATAGTTTCGACCGTACCCTGGTGCTGTAACATGTTGGCTTCGATTTGTTCCAAGTAGTCGTAGGTGGTCTGCTGCTGCTGCTGTAAAAGGAGTAGAGGTTTCGCTCCCACCCCCGAAGTAGCGAAATCAGCCGGTTGCAATGTCTACGTTTTGCGCCCGGATGGCTAGTGTTTCCTCGTCCACTTTTAGCGCCACGCTGGCCAATCCCTTCGGCTGCTCCTTCGTGGGTTGAGCCCGGTGGTCGCGAAATAAGCTACCGCCGCGCTGGCATAGGCCCGCTTGCTCAGCTTGAGTTTTTTGGAGTGAACGTTAGCAAGCGGTCTGCTTGCGCCGTGAGCTTGAGCGAAGGCGCTGGCTGTTCGGCGGGCGATTGCTGCGGCGGCCGCCCTCTTTTTCGTTTGGCTGGTTCCATTAGGAAAGGTGGATTAAAGAATTTATAAATCTTATTTTAGTGCTGATTTACAGCGTTTTTGCATTATATTATCCACTGTTTTTCGTAACTGCTAGGTATTTAGAGGCTGTAAAACGTGCAAAAACCATTTAATAAATCTGCTTTGGTACTGACTATCAATGCGGTAGCTCATTTTATCCACCGTAAAACCCTGTTTTCCGCTGATAATCAAGGCGTACGTTGATTTTCAGCCCTCCTCTCGCTAACTATAACTAGGGCTATTGAATTGAAACCAATGTTGTCCCCAATCTACGGGAAGCGGCCCTACTTCCTACTCCGGCGGCCTATATACTGGACTAGGCTATTGGCTTCTACGAGCTTCCCTACACTACGCTGGCACTTCACCCCTGCCGACTACTGCCGACTACTGCCCTTCTCCCAGGCGGCATTTTCTCCCTTCCCTGGCTTGACTGCTATCCCTGCCTCAACCGTTTCCCCGCCCGACTAGCTTGTAAGATTTTTTCGACTAGCTCCGAAATCACTACCCCTGGCCGCTTCCTGTGCTGCCGGGTTTTTGCCGCTGCTGCTTGTTGCTCTCCTGCCGACTTGCCCCCTTCCGCCTTTCGCCTCACGCCGGTTTCTTCCCTGCATCGGGCATTTCCTCCCTACCGCCCAACCTAGCGCCCCTCGCCCCCCACCTACTCGCTCCAACTGGCTCCTGACCGAACTACCGACCAGTACGCCGTTCCCATTTTGGCCCGGCACCCTCTCCGGCTCACTCGTCCCCCTGCTGCGGTTGTTCCTCCTTCTACTGCGGGCCAGCGCTCCATTTCTCCGCCTACGGACATTCCATCTACTACGACTCCATCCACTACCCCTGGCGCTACTCCCGCTGTTTTTGCTGCCGAGCCACCCCGTCACCCTCTCCCTGCCTCCCCTTTTCTACTGGGTAAATCTTCTCCGTGGCTCCGTTCGCTCCCCGACTAGCTGAGCCACTACTGCCCCCACCTGCCTTATTCCTTTTTCAGCCAGCGTACCTATTTCCGATTTCCTGACGCTGGCCCTTCACCCCCTTTTTACCGTCCCCGCTCTTTCCTTCGGAGTGGTTTCGAGTCTTTTCTTTCACGACCGATTCTGCTGCTCATCCCTATTCCGGCTCGACGGTTCATCACCGGTGTCGTCGCTTTTTCTCCAGCTGCTCCTCCCCCCTACCCGTGCAGTTGTTGCTGGCCTTTCTGCCTACGACCAGCTCCTTTTTTGCCCAACTGCTTTTAGCACCCTCCTGAATTTTTGACGCTGGCCACTTTCTCACCTTGACCGATTTTCAGCCAGCTTCCCACTTTCACCCCCGCCCATTTTTGCCGTTCCCCTCTCCGGCAGCCTCTTTCCAAAGTTGAGCTGCGTTGCCGTTGCCTTACCTCCTCGTTTTGCATCAGGCCCTTGTGTTTTGCTTTCGACGGGCTCGCTCCTTTTCGTTCGTTTCGCCTCCTCCTCTCCCTGCTCCCCCTCTCCAGTAAAGCGCTACCCCCGCCTTTTTGAGTTCCCCCTCCTTACCTCGGTCCCGCTCTTTTCGACTTGTCCCCAAAACTCAGCCGCCCCAAACTCTACGCTACCCCGACTCCTGCCCTCTTTCAACTCCGGTCCTTTCTTCCTTCACTCACGCCTACCGCTCCCTGCGCTCCTCGCCGCAAAACAAACCCATCCGCTACCACTGCTCGCCCGCAAAGCACCCTTTCGGTTTTTTTAGCGCTACCCGTTTTTCCTCCCCTCCCTTTTTTACCTGGCTTCCATTTTCACCCGGCCCACCAGTACACCACCCGCCCTTTTTCCGCCGACCAGCTATTCTGAGCCTGCCCATTTTTTTTCCTAGTGCGCAACATTTGGCTGCCTGTCTTTTCTGACTATCTGGCAAATTTTTCTTCCCTGCCTTTTTCCTCCCGCCACTTTTTGCTCCTACCCATTTTTTTTCGCTACCCTCGTTTTTCCTTGGCTCTACGTTCTACCAACCCGTCTTTTCCGCCCGGCCTACGCGAACCTGCTTTCACCTGGCCCAGATTTCTAAAGCTCCCCCACCAAGTGGTTCCATCCTTTCCCCCTCGAACCACTGCCCCCCTGCACGCGATCCCTGGACTACTACCTGCCTGCACCACTGCTTCCAATCCGCGGTTCCCGAAATTTTCAGCCGCTGCCTTCCGCCCTACCGACTAAAAAATAGGCCGTGGGAAAAGAAATATTTTTCAACTTCGGGCTTTTTCTGCCGGCCGTCACTGCTCATTTTTGGGCCAGCTTCCCACATTTCACACCGCCCCTTTAGCTGTTTCCCCCGCGGCCGCCGCTCGCCAACTGTGAGCTGCCCCCGTTTTGCACCGGCAACTCGTTTACCCCCACCCCCTGTCTTACCTGCCCTGCCGACGCCCATTTTTCCAAAGATCAACGCCCCACTTTTTGCGCTGTTGGCAAGTGGCGCCACCCCACCCGTTCACAGTTCCTGCTTTTTCGCCTGCGTCCCCCACTCAAACGGCCCTCAACATTTGGGTTGCCCCGCCTCCGGCTCCCTCCTTCCTCCGGTGAGGTGGTTTGGTTTCGCGGCACAGCATCAGGCTTTAGGGAGCAGCAGAAGAGCGCATCAAAAAGTGTGGACAATTCCATTCTCCGTCAGTACTGGCACAACCGCAAGTATTGATTTCATAATCTGGAATCCCTACTGATGGCCGCTTAACCGTAACTGCCCCACACTTTTGATGCTCTCCACTTACCTTTCGGCAACATCCTTCCTGCTATGACCCCGAAGCAAGCCGAGCGTCTCCGCCAGAAGATTACGGACATCCGGCGCGTCCTGGCTGCGGAGAAGCGCAAGTTTGGGTGCTACGATGATAGCCGGGGGCTGCGCTACTTTCCCACCGGTACTACGTGCAGCTCGGCGACTTCAAGAGCGGCCTCACCTACCTGCGTTGGTTTCCATCGCAATTTCCTGATGATGCGGCTTTCCCGACTTCTCTTCGAGTGGACGATCATCCTGTTTAGCAACGGCAGGCTTCAGGACGCGGCACAGAAAGCACGCGCAACCTACCGCGCGGACACTCACCTGCTGGCTAGCTTCTTAGGTAGACCTATCACCCCCGCTGAGCCGTGGGAGGAGGCGCCGCTCGACGCTGCCTCCTACGCTGCTTATTTCAACTCCCTGTGGGCAAGCCGCCCTGGTAGACTTTGGGAATGGCTAGCCGCGCTCACGCTAACGGAGACATTCCTCGCCGACGCAAGCCATTTCATCGACCTGAATCGACAATTGCACGAGGAAACTGACCCGAAAGGCGGCGCTCCCTCGTGCAGCAGCTTTACCCGGTCAGCTCGGGAACAGCGATGAGTAGTCTGGGATTGTGTTAGATGAACTGTGTTGAATAGCCGATATTTAAGCGAAATTTTTGGTAAAATCAGCGTGGTAGGGTACACCGGATTTGACAATGGCAAAGGCTTGCTTGAGGAGCTTGTTGCAGACGGCAATCAGCGCCACTTTGCCATTTTTACCCTTCGCTACTAATCGGTCGTAGAGCGCTTTACATGCTGCGTTGAATTTGATGCGGCGAAGCTGCACATAAAGAGTTTGCCGCGAATCAAGCCGCCGCCATCTTCGTGATACGGACTTTGCCCCGCACGCTGGTGCCGGAAGTGTACTCGCGGGCGAGAGGCCGGCTTTGGCAATGAGCTGGCGGTAGTTGTCGAGGCGCGTGAAGCCGCCGGCAAATAAGAGGAGCAGGCCAGCTGTCTTGCGACCGATGCCCGGAATCGAGCGTAAGAGCGTCATTTCCCGGCTGAAGCGCGTTTCCAGCAGAGTTAATAACTCGGTTTCGAGCGCCTGCACCTGGTCATCGAGCAGCTGCCAGGTCTGCTGGAGCCATTGTTGAGCCAGGTGCTAATCACGGGCTGACGCTGCAAGGCCTCCAACAAGTTGCTCACCATGGTTTTCTGCTTGAGCAGCTGTTCGGTCACCTGCTCTAACTGGCGACATTCGACCAGTACCGATTCCGCTGGTTGCCAGGGTTTAACTGCTTGTTGTTGGCCATAACGCAGCAGCCAGTACGCATCTTTACGGTCCGTTTTGCTCTTGCCCAAGTGAATTTGGATGAAGCGCCGGATGATGAGCGGATTGAGCACCGCCACCTGGCCCCCTGCTCGTGTAAATGATACGCCAACGCCAGGTAGTAGGTACCTATAGCTCATCACGAAGAGACACTGCGCGCCGCATGCGTGGAGCAGTTGGGCAAGCCCGCCTTATCATTGCGCACTTCCAGGTGGCGTACTTGGTGGTCTACGTGATAACAAACGGCCAGCGTGGCTTTGCTTACGTCGAGGCCAACGACGGGCAAGGGAGACGAGGAAACCATGAGCGAAGCAATAAAGAGTGAGAGAAAGGCTGAAAAAGGACTTCTAGAGAATCTTTTGCTATCCTAATACAGGCTCTGATGGCCTCTTGGAACTGTTCAAAGTGCCCTTAGAAAAGAGCGGGGATTGTCATCTAATACGGGCTCGGACGCCCCCTACTGTGAAGAATCTTGTTCCGCCCTTTTCCTTCTTGTCCATCCAAATTACTGCTCTCGTCTGAACATAGGATACTATGATAAAGGGTTGCCAATTAAGCCCTAATAGAGGGCTTTGTGATGTGCTATACACCTGAGCAGATTCTGTACTGATACTTTCGGTTTCAACTCTTGTGCTATTATCAGCACCACTTATTCATCAGGTTATTTCAGAGAAATACTCACAATTGTTAAAATTTAAACTACGGTAAATATGGCTAGAATTTAAAAAATTTAATCGGTTAAGTTTTTAAGCCGCTTATTACGCCTGCTGCCCAATTAAGGATAAAATACTAATGGAGAGCCTTTTAAATAATAAAACTACGGTGCTATCTCAACAATTGTTACAATGGTAACCGTGGAAACAAAGGAGCATATTGTGCGCATTGAAACTATTGCTTTTATTTGTGCCATGCGAACTATTGTAATGGCCAACCATAAGGGAGGCACAGGTAAGACAACAAGTTGTCTAAACGTTGCCCAAACCTTGCGAGAGCAAGGACACAGCGTACTGCTAATTGACTGTGATAGTCAATGCAACCTAACCCAAAGCTTTACACTACCCACTCCTTTAGGCAAACGCCTTGATGCGGTATTGCTTGGTCAGGCGAGCCTGTCTGACACGGTGCAGGAAGTAGGGGAGGGTCTGTACCTAGTGCCTAGTTCGCCTGATTTAGCAGAGGCCGAGGAGCGCATCGGCAAAAAGCCAGGTGCCGAATTTGCATTGAAGGAGCTACTCGATGAAGTGGAAGCTATTGATTTCTGCTTGATTGATACACCAGGAGGTCTGGGTAAGCTGACCTATGCTGCTCTAACAGCGGCCACCGCTGTCTTCATCCCTGCACAGCCAGAGTACTATGGTATTGAAGGCCTGGTAGGCCTACTGGATGTGTGTCAGCAGGTGCAGAAGCGACTTAACAAAGACCTGAAGATTGGAGGCCTGTTTTTCACACAGTATAACCGCAACGACCGACGCCGAGCACAGAAGGATATGGTTGCGTTGCTAGAAGCACACCCGTATTTGGACCTCTAGTTATGAACACTACTATCCGCCCCAATGTAGCGCTAGTAGAAGCCCAGATTGAGAAGGAAAGCATCTTCACTTGGGCTAACCAATCCGCTGGCGCCCAAGATTATACTGCCCTTACGGCCGAAATCCTTACCCGTCTATGAGCACTAAACCTACTTTCGGTAAAAAAGTCCTTTCTTCTATCAACGAGCGAATCGAGCCAGTGCAGGCTGAAAGCCCGGAGCCATTACCTAGTGATGGTGAAGAGCAAACAGTTTGGTATCATTCACTACTGCTGTGACCCGCGAAACGTACCTCAAGCTGAAGCAAGCGAGTACTGGGTACCTGCTTTCTAATGAAGGAGCTAACTGAAGCGGCCTTGGTAAAGGAATTGGCTGCCTATCCGAAGCCGATAAGCCATTGCCTGATGCATTATTGCAAAAACTACTTCGCACAGTAAGAAGTTGCGGTAGCAGTAAACGTTTAAAGCTCCTATCGCGATAGGAGCTTTTTTTTTCAATAGCAGTAAAACAGTCAAATAGGGTAGGGGCTAGGCTTCTAGCTGTAGCAGCTGCTGCTCTAATTCGGCAATTTTGCTTTTGACCTGCGCTACAAATGACGGACGAGTATCATCGGTATACAGTAGAGACGTTTGAAAAAATGACAGGCTGTTGCGGGCATCCTCCAACTCACTCTGCAATTTTTTGCGCTGGCTACTTAACGCTTGGTTTGTCCTAGTTTTGGGTTTGGCAGATGTCAATTGGGTTTTTTGATACGCTGGCAAGAGGTAGCCGTCCATCAATGCCTTAAATATGGCACCAGCTGGCTTTTTTACTTTGCCTGCATCTGCCTGTGTCCGTACTGCCTGGAGTACGAAGCGTATATAACCTTCATCATAGGTCCCAGCTTCTAGCTTCTCACGCACGGCCTCCAAGCTCTTATCAGCCACGCCAGCAGCTAGCAGCGCAGTAGCCCAGGCCTCACTCGGAGGTATTAGTTCGGGAAGTGCAGCGCTCGTAGGGGCAAAAAGAAATCGAATTTCTGTGATGACGCGTCCCTGTTTGATTAGCTCGTATGTGAAGGGCAAATCTGTTTGTGCTAGTTCCTCCTGAGCTGGGTCAAGCACTCGGGCGCGAAAGTGGTCGAAGCGGTCAACATATTCATCTTTCAACCCAAGTACGTGTCGTAACTCGCTGACACTAATCGTGCGCTTACCAAAAGCTGCATACTCGCGCAGTAGCCAGTAAATGCGGTGCGAAGCAGGCCGCTTGATTTTAAGCACTTGGCTCAACTGAGCCTTAGTGAAGTTATTCTTCAGCTCTAGCAAATAGGGCTTTAGGTGTTCATTGAATACCGCTTCCACCACGCCCTCGCGCTTCAGGTAATCAATAGCCCCCATTAGTGGACGGTTCTTAATATCAGGCTCCTTCATTCGCTCGCCGTTGGGCCTAATACTTCTAGAAGCAGGAAACGGCTAGCCATCTTTTCAGTCATCGCCCGAACTTCGGTGTAGACATTTTTACTATTGCTATCTGCACACAACTCTCGCACGGGAATTCGACATACTGGTAGAGCCGTATCATCGCGACCAATGCGACTAATCATGGCTAAAAAGCAACGCATCTCTAACGCTGACATAGTGAAACCAGCGTTTACCATTGCGTTATGTTGCACTACCAATGGGTTTGTAGTAGTTATAAGGTCTTTGGTCATGAGAGCGTTAGGATATGCCTAGCAAATGTAAAGGCATTTCCACTTATTCCCCCACAACTAATTTTAACCTGTGGGGGAATGACCCCACTTCTGTGGGGGAGTCCGGCTCCTAAGACCCCATTTCTGTGGGGGAATAACCCCATTTCTGTGGGGGAATAACCCCATTTCTGTGGGGAATAACCCCATTTCTGTGGGGATAATACCCTGCAAATAATTGATAGACAAAAACTTACGCTACCTGTAAACTTAATAAACTATTTAAAATAAGTAACTACTGTTTCTTGAGCAGTTTTTTAATTTAAAGATCAGTTTGTTAGGACGACACCCGTTCCGATTAAGTAGCATAGAAAGACGCGAGCGACCCCATTTTTGTGGGGAATAGCGCAAAATGCTGTTTCACGCCTTGTAAAGGCAATTTTTGTATTTGTATTCCCCCACAAAAATGGGGTTACTTGTAAGCTCCCCTCAAAGTAGGCCAGTCAAAACTGGAGTTAGGCAGCTTGACGAAACTCCATGGGGGTTAGAAAGTTAAGGGCCTCATGCGGGCGCAAATGATTGTAATCGTACTGCCAGCTCTGGCACTGTTCGCGCACCTGCCGTAGCGTGGTAAAGAGATAGGCATTGAGCAGTTCGCGGCGAAACGAGCCGTTAAAGCGTTCAATATAGGCATTTTGGGTCGGGCTAGCGGGTTGAATCCAGTGCAACTCGATGTGTTGCTCCTGACACCAGGTCTGGAGCACCTGACTGATAAGTTCAGGGCCGTTATCCACCCGAATCCGGGCCGGCGAGCCGTAGCGGCTGACCAGGGTGGTGAGCAGGGCCACGACGCGAGCGGCCGGTAGCGAGAAATCGACTTCTATACCGAGCACTTCCCGGTTCCAGTCCTCGACCACGTTCAAGGTGCGGAAGCGCCGCCCATCGGTTAAGGCATCGCTCATAAAATCGAGCGACCAGCAGACATTGGGCTGGGTGGTACTTCCAGCGGTCGTTTGACCCGTTCAGGCAACCGCTTCTTTTTGCGCCGCTTTCCCAGTTGCAAGCTCCTTGCCTGGTAGAGTCGCCAGAGCCGCTTGTGATTGACTACCACCCCGAGCTTGCGCAGCCGATAGTAGTATTTCCAAAAGCCCCAACCCCCATGCCGCTTGACCAGCGCCCGCAAGCGGGTGACCAGGTCGGCGTCGGTGGCTTGCAGTCCCCACGGCCCCCACCCGACGGGGTGGCATAGCTCTCGCGGGCCAGGCCCGTTAGTCGACACGCCTGGCGCTGGCTCAGCCCCGCTCGCAGGCGTAGTGAGCCGCTTCGCGTCGGGCCGTGGGGTAACTACTTTTTTCGCAGCACCTCCTTGATCACCTGGTTTTCCAGACTTAACTCGGCGTAGAGCTGTTTGAGGCGGCGGTTTTCATCTTCCAGGTGCTTCAGGCGTTGCAACTCACTAGTGCTCATGCCACCGAACTTGTTTTTCCAGGCGTAGAACGTGGCTTCGCTAATGCTGTGCTCGCGACAAATCTGCGCGACGGTCTGCCCTTGTTCCTGCTGACGCAACATACCCACTATTTGGGCTTCACTAAATCGACTCTTTTTCATAGGGCTGGTAAAAAAAGGGGGGGGGGTGAAAATACCACCTTCCTCTAGTTTACACTGGCCTACTTACAGGGGAAGCTTACATACTCTCCCACAAAAATGGGGTCACTGGGAAGAATACTCTTGTATTTTAGGCATCTGGAAAGTACCTCCAGAGTTAAGCATCCGATATAAACCTAGCAGCACTAACCATCACCCCATTTTTGTGGGGGTAAGCTTATTTTCGTAGAAATACCAGGTATAAAATAGTATTTCGCGAATTTTTTGGCCTTTGTACCATTATAAACTTCTTATTAATCAGCGGTTGTGTAGGGTTGTTTCTTTAACTTCGGGGGACGTTGCGGACCAGGCTCCACTCCCGGAAAGCGCTTGCTGAACAACCGCCGATTCTTCTCGTGCAACGCGTCGAGCACCCGCTGACGAGCCGTGTGGCCTATGTCCGTGAACTTGGGTTCCCACCGGTCATAAAACGCCCGCACGTCGACCAAACTCAATTGCCAATCTGAGCGCTGACACCAGCGCTCGGGCCAGGTGAAGGTCGGCCGAAAGCCCTGCACGCAGCGCTTCAAGAGTGCCTACTGCTGCGCGGTGCGCGCAGCGGAGCCACGCCGCACCTTGGCTTTAGCCGCTTTTTCCTGATAGATCAAAAACTCCTCGCTGAGCTCGACTTCCTCCACGCGCGTGCGCAGATAGAGTTTGACCTGGGCGCTGCCAGGCAGGCGAACGTAGGCCGTGCGCGCGGCATCATGGCGCGGTAACAACGCGGCAATCATCGTCGCGGTCCAGCCCCGCGCTTTCAGCGCGTGCGTCGTCATGTACTTGGTGGGCGGCGCGGGCACCGGCGTCTGGTCCACCACCATTAAAAAGCGCTGCACACCCATACCACAACCGATTAGGTAGGCCACAAAAATAGCGCTAGTGTCGCGGGCTACTGCGTAGGCATAGTGGCTTTCCAGCGCTTATTTTCTACCGCTGACCTGATACGGAGGTAGCTGTTTAGCATAATCCACGTTGGCCTTCTTATAGCAGCGAGGGGTAAAATTACTGTAAGCAGTTTTGGGTGAGGGCCAGAAAGCCGTAACTTATTGACCCTGTATGTATTGTAGCTCACTTGAGTAATTGCCTCAGCAAACAGGGTTCAGAAAGGCAGTCCAGAAAGAAACAGCCAATTGGTTTATTGAACCTAGTTTTTTGGACTGTGTGAAAATGGCATCTGGTTAAAAGTCAATAACATATTATATATGGTATGTCCTTAAAGTAATTTTGTCTCCCTGCTGCTATAAAAAGGCCTACACTGCGACACCTTGCACACCGAACAGCAGGTCCGGGCTATACTGCACGCCCTGCACCAACACGCCTAACAAGGCCGTCCTATCCAACTTTTTGTAGAACTGGTGCTTCCGTCTGCTGGGCACGGGGAGGCAAACTGACCGGATTCACTAGGTCGCCCGACGCGGAAACCGACGTTTTCGCCAGGGAGGGCGGGTATAAGTCGGTTCATTCCGTCCTGGGTCGTCCTGGGCATGCCAGCGGGCCACGTCCTGCGGGGTATAGGCTGTCCAAACGCCTTCCCGAAAAAAGGCCAGGCAGCAGAAAAGCAAACCGAATAACACACAAACTCATGGCAAACGACTGGGTGGCCAGCTCCGGCTTGGGAGCAGATGCAGGGGTGTACCGCGTAGTCCTGGGAATAGTTGCGGCCATTTGGACGGCTTGCGTTATCTTTGACTACCTGCCAGGCAATGGGTTGCCATTGCCTGGCAGCAGAAGGAGAACGGCCCTCACTGGGCGCTTCTCCTTCGTCTATTTAGAGCGGGCCAGGTTATCGACTACTATATGACGTGGCTTGAAGTAGTGCTGTGCGGGCTCCTGCTGGCAGCGGTCGGGCTAGTTCTGGTCGTCCACCGGCGGTACCTAGCCTTGCAGCGCAAACACAAGGTCTTGCAACGCCTCTACGAGAAGGCCGAACAGCAGCTAAGCACGTTGTGGACCAGCAAAAAGCCATAAACTGGGAGCGGCGTTGGCACTACTTCCTTGTTTGGGCAGTGGGTGCATAGCAAATTTTTGCGTTTTTTGAGTAGTTATCCGGTAGGCTGCGTTTCCTGTCAGGGCTTCTTCAGGGCCTTTCCTACGGCTAGGCGCTAGACTTGGATAGGGCAAAAATCTGCCAAGCACCCCGAGCGACCAGCGCAAAGACTACGAGTCCAATCACTAAGTCTGGGAGGGGGAACGGGCGACGTACACCAGCATGGCCGCCACCAGCACGCCGAGGTTCACCAAGATGTCGTTGGAGGTAAATATTTGGCTGGCTTTGATGTGCACCTGGTCCGTGCTGGCCCGTTGCAGCAGCCGCAACGTAGCCCAATTGCCCAACAGGGCCAGAAAAGCAATGCCAAGCATCAGGGCCACATTTGGGGTGGGCTCGGGTGCAATGAAGCGCCGCACGGTTTCGATGATGCCGCTCACGGCCAGCGCTAATTGCAGATAGCCGCCAGCGCGGGTTACCCCGCGCTGGCGGCTATCTGCCCGGCCCACGGCGTATAGAGCCAGCGCGTACACCAGGGCGTCGGCCAGCATATCGAGCGAATCCGCCACCAGGCCCATTGAGCGGGCCAGCCAGCCCGCGCCCAGCTCCAGCAAAAAGAAAAAGACGTTGATGGCCAGCACGGCCCATAATAGCAGGCGGTCGCGGGGCACCTCGTCCAACAGGTCGGCGGCTTCCGACGGGGCGGTGGCCACCAGGGAGCTACCTAAGTTTAACCCATCGAGCGCGTGGGCGATGGGGGCCACTGCCCCGGTATGCAGCACCGTGAGCTGGCGGCCGGGCAAGTCGAATTGCAGTTGCGCCACGGCCGGGCTGCCGGTGAAGTGCATTCGGATAAGCTGCTCCTCGGCCGGACAATCCATCTTGACGACCTTAAAAACTGATTTATTCATGGTTACAGCGTGATTTTGAGGGCCGCGTTGCCCACAAACCCGTCGAGTGGGGCGTAGAGCGGGCGAAACGTGGGTTGGGTAAAAGGACCACTTACGACTGGCGCAAACCGGGTCTGGCGCACGTCGAGCACGTTTTCCACGTTCAGCACCAGTGAAAAATGCGGGGCAAACGTCTTTTCGGCCAGCGCGCCCACCAGCCAGAAGCCCCGGCCCTGGCGGCTGCCGTCGCCCACGTACTGCGGGCCGTTGTACGTGGCTTCCAGGCCAATGCGAAAGTTCTTTTCCTGCTCGTACATGCTCGTGAGCACCACACGGTGCCACGAAACAAAGGGGAGTTGTGCGGGCTGGGTCGGGTCGTAGGTCTGGCGCGTATCGGTCAGGGTGTAGGCGGCGAAGAATTGCAGCGCCTCGCGGCGCAGGCGCAGGTTGGTTTCCAACCCCCGCGAAGTAATGGGCGTGGGGGCATTGCGAAACTCGGTAATGCCCTGGGCGAACTGCACCGGGTCCGCTATCAGCGTGTTGGTCAGGCGCGTGTAAAACACGGCCTGGTTGAGCGAAGCGTGCCACTCGCCTAGTGTTCCGCTCAGGTTCACGTCGGCGTTTCCGCCTCGGGAAGTTTCGGCGCGCAGCTGGGCCGGGATGAGGGGCAACACGTTCACGTAGGCTTGCTGCTCGGTGGTGCTGCTGAAAATGGTGGGCGCTTTGTAGCCGAAGCCCCCGCCCGCCCGGACGGCCAGCCAGGCCGTAGGCTTGTACAGGGTCGAGAAGCGGGGCAGCACAAACAGCCCGTAGGGGTGCTGGTAGTCCACCCGCAAACCGCCTTGAATGGTTAATTGGTCAAGCAACCGCCAATCGTCCTGCACAAACGCGCCGCCCGTCAGGTAGCTATAATCGCGGGGGCGGGTCGTGGCGTCGGTTTCCTGGAAGCGGTCAGTCAGGAAGTTTGCCCCGAACACGGCCCGGTGCTTGCCCGCGGGCACGAACAGCGACGCCTCGGAATAGGTCGAGAGCTGCCGGCCGGCAAAGTAGGCGCTGCCCGCTTGCAAGCGGCGGCTAAAGGCGCTCACGCTGTTTTTCAGCGTCAGCACCCGGCCCCGCCCGACGTGGCTATCCAGGCGCAGCTGCGTGTTGTAGCGCTCGGAACGGTTGCGCTCGGTGTAGCCGGTCTGGGTCGGGTCGTCCAGCGCCGGCAAGTAGCCCCCGTCGCGGGTTTCCACGGTGGCCGTGAGGCCCGCGTACAGAGTCGTGGAATCGGTCGCGTAGTAGTACAGGCGCGGGTTAACCGTCGTGGCCTGCACCTGGGGCAAGTCGGTGAAGTTGTCGCCGCTCACGTCGCGGGCCTGCTGGGTGCTCTGTGTGGCCAGCAGGGTCAGGCCCAGCTGGCCGCTGCGCCCGGTGTAGTAGCCCATCAGGTCGCGCCCGCCTTTCTGGGTCTGGTTGAGCAGCACGGTCAGCGCGGGCGTTTCGGTGGGCGTCTTGCTCACCAAATTGACCAGGCCCGTGATGGCGTCGCCGCCGTAGAGGGCCGACGACGCGCCTTTAATGACCTCCACCTGGCGCAAGTCGAGCGGGGGAATCTGCACCAGGCTCAGGCCCTGCGAGAAGCCTCCGAATAGGGGAAACCCGTCCTTCAGGATTTGGGTGTAGCGCCCGTCGAGGCCCTGAATCCGAAAGGCGACGCTGCCCGAGTTGGCCGACGTGAACTGCGGCTGGATGCCGCTGGCCTCGGTCAGCAGCATGGCCACGTTGGCCGGGCGCATGTCCACCTTCTCTTCCAACTCCTCGGCCCCGATGACTTCGAGGCGCACCGGCTCGTCCTCGATGCGCGAATTGGTGCGGGTGGCTTCCACTACGATACCTTCCAGTTCCACGCCGCCCGGCTCCATTTCCACCACGGCGGGCGACTCGCTGGCCTGGGGCAAAGTAAAGGGCCGCATTTGGGCTTCGTAGCCCAAGCTGGAAAACTGCACTTGGTACGTGCCGGCCGGCACGTCGGACACCGTGGCCTGGCCGCTGGCGTCGGTGGCCGCGCCGGTTTTCAGGTCGGGAATGGCTACGGTCACGCCGGGCACGGGGGCATGGGTGCGGGCGTCGCGCACCAGCACGCGCAGCGGGCTTTGGGCCACGGCTGCGCTGGCGCTGCTCAGCAGCAGCGCCGTTAACCAAGAAAATCGCATGAACAGGGGACGCTCGGCGTCCGGTAAGGCCAACCAATGAGAATGCCGACGGCAGCCAGCGGCCCCTGTATCGAGGCCAGCGGGCGGGCGCTGGAAAAACGGATGGTTAGGCCCCCTGGGGCGGCTGCCAGGGCGTGGCCAGACTGCGCACCAGCACGGCGGGCGTAGGCCGTTGGCGAAATCGCAACGCGGCTTGGGGGGGCTGGGCTGGCCCCTGAATACCACGGCCGCGGCCTGGGGCACGGCAAAGCCGGAGCAGCAGTGACACTGGCATAACGGCGAGCACCAGTCAGCAGCCGGTGTGGGACCGTGGTGTGGGTCCGCCTGTACAGTAGCCGCGTGGCCGGCCTCGGCGCGCACGTCGTCCACCGTGCAGGACAGGCAGCCCAGTACGGCAAAGTAGCAAGCGAAAAAGAGCGCAAATACCCGCATCAGGGCAAAATTACGAATTAAGCGGCGGTGTGCGACTTATCGCCTGACTGAAAAATAAAGCCCTTCGATTTGCATAACGCGATTTTCCTTAACGTGCTATATTTTCCGTTTTCTGAGAGGCCAGCTGATGGCCCACAGCAGGACTTTCACCGACCTAAAAACAGGGTTTGGGACGAGTACATGGATTGGGTGGGGCAGGTGAAACCGAACAGTCGGGCAATAGGGCAGAGCGGTGCTGGCTATGTGGCTGCGGGCCACGGGCTCCCCTTGCTGGGTTTCGTGCTGCACGTAGTATTCCAGCAGGGTACCGGGAGCGAAGGTATCGGTATCGAGATAGGGCGAGCGGGTATTCACGGCCATACGCTGCCAGGGCGCGGCGTAAACGACAGCAGACATGGTAGAGTTCGTCCTTTGGCGGTCACCACTCCGTTCTGGCAGGCCATCTAGCTGTCAGTGGCTATAGAAACCCCAAGCGTCTCATCCGGGCAGATATTTCCTGCTTGGCGGTACTCGCCGTTGGGTTATCGAGGTCGTGCTGCAACGCAACCCGCTCCCTTACGTGCTGCTGCACGCCGGCCTCGCTGCCTAAAATCCAGCGCTCCAAATTATTGTGCTGGACGATGTTCGCAGAAATGCGCTCTAGCTTGGCTTGGTCGCCGCTCCAGTTCCAGCGGGTAATGCGGTTCTTCAACACGTCTACCGTTGTGGGCATAAGGTTCAGCATGTGCTTGGGCCCGAGGGTAGCTTCAGCGTAGCTTCCGGGTTGAAGGCCACGTTGTGCCGGTCCAAGCTCCATATCACCACGGGGTTGTCGCTCGTGATGTATTCCCCGGCCGCTTCGTCCAGCGTGATTACCAGAATGGCAAAGTCGTTTTGCTTGGCCTGCCCTAGCCGCAACGCCAAGTCGAGCTGCGTCAACACCGTGCCTTGCTGGCCTTCCTGCCGAAACTGCCGGCGCAACTCTCCTAACGTCTTGCCCTTAATGGAATGGATTTCTCCGTCAAAGTCAAACGTGTCGTGGCCGGTTTGTTCACAGAGCATCATCATCTGCTGTAGTACCCGGTCGATTACCTCGTTATGGCGCGCCAATATTTTGGTCGTCCGCATGAGCATGGTGGCCACCGTGTGCAGCACTTTGCTTCGCAGCGCCTCCGGGGCAGCCACTTGCTTTTCATTCAGAAGAAGCTGCCGCACGGTATCAAAATGGTCCTCCACGCTGATGCGGTAGAAATCCTCCAGCGCCATGCGCTCCGCGCTGCTCTCCCCTTCCAGCGTGTATAAGTCATTCTGAAAGCACGCGTGGGCAACCGACACCTGCCGCACATGGGTAGCATCGGGGTCGTCGCGGAGAGTGCGGTGTATTTTATCCTGGCCTTTCTCAGCTTGGCCAAAATGCTTGAGGTAGGTGCGCGGCACAAAGTGCTGCCTGGTTACTTCCTGTTCTTTCACGGGTATCAAGATAGGGGTGTGCTACCCCGAGAAACCGCACCGTCTAAGCCCTGGTTAAATAAGAAATACTAAATATATAAATTTTAGGCGGCAATCATAACAAAACAATCTGTATTGGCTCTTTTCATTATTCCAGCGATAATACTGGGGCTTTGCGGGCGTCGGGGTCAGCTTCACACTGATGGTAAACCAGACGGGCAATGTCCAGATAAGGTACTTTCAGGGCCGCAGCAAGCTTAAACAGCTCGTCCAGCGTAATGCCGCCGGGGTGGTCGTGGCGCTTGTCATAGGTGCGAATATTGAGCTTCCACAGTTCCAGCAGCTCCTTTTTCTTCAGGCGGGTACCGTCCAACAGCTCAGCCAAGGTGTGCGCTTTGATAGTCACCTCGGTATTACCGAGCTTAACGTGAAAGGTGATGGGAGTTAGTGGAGCAGTAGCGGGCATAAGACGAGACAGAAGTAAAACAAGGGCGAAAGGCTGCTTTGGGCTCGACTCAAGGAAAACTCCGCGTCATGCTCCCTGCGCACGGGAGAGGGGCGGTAGGGGAAAAAGCGCGGGTTAGTACCTGTATTCCGGGTAAGCCGGCGGACCGGGCTGCGCTTCCTCCCGTTGGAGTAGCACGTCTTCCCACGCCTCGCTTTCCTTCATGGCGGCCCGCTCCCACCTCAAGAGTTGGGCTGGGTCGGTCGAGGCGCTTAGCAGCAGCTCGGCCTTTTCGCGCCGCTCGGGGGTAAAAGCCGGGTGGTTTAGGACCTGGCGTAGGGTATGACGGGCCGTTGAAAGCAGCAACATAAGAGGCAGTCTTACGCATAACGTGCACAAAAATATGCACGTCTCGCAGTTATTTATAATTTCTCTACCAACACATTTCGCCTGGAGCCTGACCAAGGACGCTACTTGCGCGGCCCTGGTTATGGGTCAGGGATGCTAGCGAATCAATTCGGTTCGCATCAGCACCACCGTTCCCACCACGACGTCAATTGGAGAATAATGCGCGGGCGGGTAGGTATCGAACCAGCAGGCCGTAGCCAGCATGTTGAGCGCGGAGCCGTTGTATTTGCCGCTGTCGTCGAGGACCAGAATGTAGCCCGCTAGCGGCCCGTGGTCGAAGCGGTGAATATCAAGCGTCTCGGCTCCGATAAGGGGCGCAGCTGCTCAAACTTGAACGACTTTCGGCTTTTAGCGGGGCGTATCTCGCTCAGGCTGCCATCCAGGCCTATCACAGTGGCCGCGCCCTCGGCCGGCACCAGCGCAGCCCGTTGGGCCAGCAGGTACTCGCCTAGCTCCTTGGCGGCGGGAAAAATGCGCTCCGTGCCTATTATCCGGTATGGCCCTTCGTGGGGCGCTCTGGTTGGAATAACGTCGCCCGTGCGCAGCAGGTGCACAGTTGAGGCCAGCAGCGCCGAACCGCGCCGGGTAGCTTGGAGAAATACATTTGCCGGCAACGACTTCCAGTAGGCGGCTACCGTCTCGTCAGCGCCGGCACGGCCGTAGAACTGCTGCACATTAGACAGGTTGAAAAGGTGAGAGCCCGTGAGGGCGGCGGGCTGTAGGATGGGAGTAGGGGTTCTTTTAGTAACGGGACATAATCCTACGCTAAGCCGGGCGCAAGGGGCGCAGTCCTGTCTCGCCTGTTTCCTGTGCCGGCAGAAAGGAGTAGCGACCAAGGCGGTTGAGGTGGCGATAGCGCGCCGGCGAGAGAAAACGCAGGTCCTCGTCGGCTACCAGTTGTCCTTCGCGGCGCAACTGGCCTACGGCCTCCTGCATGTAAACCGTATTCCAAACCACGACTACGTTGGTGAGCAGGTTCAGGCAGCGTACGGTTTCCTGCTGCTGCTCGTCCTGCTGGCGGCGTAGCGCCCGTCGCCGCCAAACCAGAGCCAGCTACGCAGCGCGTGCAGTTGCTCGCCTTTGTTGAGCTGTGCGTGAATGCGGCGGCGTAGCGGCTGACTCTGCAGGTAGCGCAGGATAAAGTTGGTCTTCAGCAACCGGCCGTATTCCTGCAATAAGGTAGTGAGCTGATGCTGGCGCGGATAGGCCTGCAGCTTACTGATGAGCAACGACGAGGTGACATAGCCTAGTTTCAATGAGGCGGCCACGCGCAGCAGCTCATCCCAGTGGCGGCGCACGAACTCCGGGTGAAAGCGGGCCGTGAACTTAAGCGAGGGATAAACCAGGTCGCGCCCCTGAATCTTGCATAGCCGCTGGTCCTTCAGGTCGCGCAGCCTAGGCGAGAAGCGTAGGCCCAACAGGTCGAAAAGGGCAAAGACCAGGTCGGTGTAGCCGTGCGTATCAGTAGTGTGCTCCAGTAGAGGCAACTCCGTTTCGTTGCCCAGCACCTCGTCGAGCACGTAGGTGGCGTCACGCACGGTGGAAGCAATGGCCTGACTGCCGAATTGGGAGTACTGGTCAGCCGTGTGGGTGTAGAACGTCAGCCCCTGCCCATAGGCATAGTAGCGCGGCAGCGCCCGCGCTGCCCGCACGTGGCCGCGCACCGGGAAGCGCTGCCCATCCGAGGAGGAGAGCGTACCCCCGCCCCAGGCCCCGGCCAACGGCTGGCGATACTGAAAATTGACCAGGCCGGTGGTAGCTTGCTTGAGTGCCTCTTCGCGTAGGTACTGGCTGGCTACCCACCACAAGGCCTGGTAGTCGAAGCCGGTACTGCGGGCCATGTCCGCGAGCGGAATGTTGCAGGCGGCGGCTAACAGGGCGGCGTAGAGCAGCGCCCGCTGGTGCGGCACCGGGGCCGGCCCCAGCAGCCTGTGCGAGAAGCCGGTCCAGCCGTCCACCTCGCCCAGCAGTTCACTCAGTTCCACCAAGGGAGGCGCCGGCCCACCTGCTCGGTCAGTTGTACGGCGGACGCCGGTACCTCCGCCGCGGCCAGCAGGGTGACGACCAACTCGCCCTGCTCGTTGAGGCGGATGTCGCCGCCGGCCTGCAGAATCTGCTCCATGCGCGGTAGGTGGCCTTCCAATTCGTGCAGGTGTTCCTCCAGGCGCTGCACCGGGACGGCCGGCAAGCCCAGCTGCGCGCAGGCGTCGGCCCGTAGGGCGGGCCACCGAGCGGGCGCAATCAGGTAGCTGTCCAGGCTGGCGTACTTGCGGGAGTGCCGCACGTACACGTCGCCCGAGCGCAACCGCTCGCGCAGGGTGGCCAGCACACTCAATGCATACGCCGGTACCGATACGGGGCCGCCAACTGTGCCTACGAAGGCCTGCCACGTGGCCGACAGAAACGCACGGGGCGGTTGCGGGGGCAGCTGCCGCCGTCCCCCGGTAAGCAGGTCGCGCACCAGCAGCAGGGCGGGAAAGAAGTCATCGCCGACGAACGCATTCTCTCATACAAGGTCGGCCAGTAGCGGGGCGGAAAAGCGCCGGATGCCGGCGTAGTGATGTTCCAGAAAATCCAGGTAGGAACGCTTGGCCGGTTGGGTCAGGGCCTGAGCCGTGGTCAGCGCCTGCTGCAGCTCGACCTTGGGCACCCGGGCGTAAACCTGCTGGCGCACCTGCTCCAGTGGCACGTGCTCTTCATCAAGCAGCAGCCCGACGGCGTGGCCCAGCGTGGCCAGCACCTGGTCCTTGGCCCGCGCCGTGGCGCGCTGATACTCCTCCATTTCCCAGCGGGCCCGCGCCAGGGCCGTTTCCCAATACTCGTCGGCCATCTCCAGTACCAGGTCGGTCAAATCTAGCAGCATTTCGCGGCCGAAGGCTAGCAGCAGCGGGTAGCGTTTAGGCGAGGACAGGCGCTGCAGGGCCTGGTTGCTGCGGTGCCGGGCCAGACTGGCCAGGCGCTTCTGCCGGTTGGGGTGCAGCGCCGTCAGGTCCCAGACGTCGGCGCCGAGTTCCTGTAAGAACCGCCGTTTGTCGAGGGTGGCGCGGATAGTAGCGGCGGTGCTACGCGTGGGCGGTTGCAGCAGCCAGCTGTGGCGGGTGCGGCCGACGGCCTCGTCGACGCGCAGCAGCGCGTCGAGCTGCCCTTCCACGGCGGGAGTGAGCACCGATGCCAACCGCCGGTACGTTTCGGCGTGGGCCTGCTCCACAAGCGAGCCGATTAGGCGCTCGAGTTCGACCACGGAGGGGCGCACCAGCTGCTGTTGGCGCAGGCGTTGGCAGGCCAGCTCCAGCAATACGCGTTCCTGGTCGTGTTCCAAGGCTCGCTCCAGCAACCAGTGCTCGAGTGCGGGCGCGTCGAGCAGCGGCGCCAGCCCAGGTGCAGCAGCACGGCCTGGCAGTGCTCGTACACGGTAGCCTCGCGCTGGCCGTAGACGGTAAATGCGGCGCCATCGAGGGCGAGTTGGGCCGCGGCAAAGTCGAGCAGGTTGGCGGGCACCTGCCGCCACCACCGCTCGGGCAAATGGGCGAATACGCGCAACACGACTAACTGTACGGCGCAGCCGAGCCGGTTAACGTCGCGGCGCTGGGTGCGCACAAAAGCCAGGTCCGCCGGACTGAGGTAGCCGTGCTGGCGCAAGGTGCTTTCCGGTACGCGGCCGGGTAGCTGCTGGTAGCGGAGGCTTCAGCCTCCGAGAGGAAGGTAGCGGGCATAGCGGTGCCGGGCGGGGGGCGAAAACGACCGATTGAGCGGCCCATCCGCCCGGCCTGTTTCGCGCCCCGAAAAGCTACCACCGTTTGTCTCATCGCCGGTGCTTACCAGCCCGCGCCTTCCTGGCTGCCGCAGTAACTTCCTGAGAACAATTGGGATAGTTTTTTCAGGGGAAAGGGGCCTCGATAAAAAAGCGCCCGGCCCTGCAACACCTGCTGGCGCGGTTGCGAGCCGGCGAAACGCTCGTGGCTTGGAAGCGGACCGGCTGGAGCGTTTGCTCAGAGACCTGGTCACCTTAGTGACAGATTCTCAGGAACAGGGAGGTGGTCGTCAGCCTGTAAAACACCTTCAACACGACCACGGCTCAGGGGACGAGCGATATTTAATCTGCCTGCCTCGCTGGCGGATTTTGAGCGCGACCTCATCTGCGAACGCACCAAAGCAAGCCTGTCAAAAGCAGCCCTCTATTAGGTTACAGCGTACTTCTCTTTTCATACTGGAATTCCCTGGCTATTCCCAGTAAATAACAACCCGCCAAGCAATCACTGCACTTATGCGTGCCGCGAGCCCAGGCACGCCTCACCAAGCGGAACTTATACTTAATACGAAGCAAATGAAATTTTTATGAATAATACTAATCCCATTGATGGTTTTTCTGTTTTTTTATTGTTAGTAATCTATTCTAGAAGAACCGAAAATAATTGAGTAATAAAAAATAAAGTAGCTGATAATTAAATTTTTACGCATCGTAAACAGGTTTTTTCACAAAAAAGACACCCTTGGCTTTGCCGATGGCCGGCACCGTCCTTAATCTTGTAATACTATTATTTGCCAGGGAGGCTAGCTGCCTGGCGCTGCGCTTCCTGCCTTCGCTTTACTTATTCCGGGTTGCATTCGTTGGTCCTGCCATTTCTAAAAAATGGTATCAGCGTTATTCCGTGCCTTTCCCATTCAGCGTTCGCTTTGCGTCATTCTGTTTTCAGGCTCCGTAATCTACCGCTTACTATAAGCTAGTTCAGCGGCATCTCCTTATAAGGCCACCAGCTGTTACGAATCGCCGTGTTCGTTGCACGGGCTGTCAGTCTCCTTTTCCACTTCAACAGGTCGCTGCTTATGAAGCAGTTATACGTCAACTCTCTGCCTGCTCACTTATTTACGGCCGACACGCTGGCCCGCGTAGACTACCCGTGTCAGTGGCAACGGACGGGCAGCCTCCTAGTGCTGACGCGGCCTTTTTATAGCGGGCTGTTGCTAGTGGTGGTCCTGCTGCTGGCGACCCTGCCACAGCGCGTATTGGCCGATTCCGGGCTCTACAAGGATTTCGTGATTCTGCAAGCCGGCAGCTCGACGGTCAATACCTATTACTATACGAACCTGGCTACGGCCAACTATCAGTTCCAGGGTTCTAACCTAGGCTCCTTTTCGCGCGCTTCGGGCGGGCGACTGGTGCTGGAAGGCGCAGAGGTAAATACCTACCAGCACAGCGTCTACATGCAGAGCGCGCAGCTCCAGTACCGGGTCTACCCAAGCGGGATGGTACCGGGGCCGTTCACTTCCCTGGACCTGCCGTACCTGCGCTCCGGCCAGGACGGCGACGCGGGCAACAAGGAGTGGACACAAACGGCAGCGGGAATCGATTTGCTGGCCATTGCCGCCCGCCCGGGCACCTACGTGTTAGAAGTCTACTTCCAGGCCCTGGGTAGCTACGGCGGGCAGGTCTTCACCAACTACGACGGCCGCTACGGGGCGAATTACCAGGCTACGTTCACGGTGAGTGGCACGCTGCCGACTGCCGACCCCAGCGATGATTTGAACCGCAACTGGAGCTACTCGCGCACCTACGATTTGGACGGCAACGTCACCAGCGAGGGCAAGCAGTTTGTCGACGCCATGGGCCGGCCCACGCAAACCCAGAGCAAGAACCTGGCCGAGCAGCAGGTATTTGCCACGCAGAGCCTCAATAACCAGGGCGGCGTACCGGTGCTCACCACGCTGCCGGCCCCGACCAATAACCAGGCCTTTAAGTACAAGGACGGGTTTGTGACGGCCACCACCACACCGCCCGGGGCGGAACGCCGGTGAGTGCCAATTATTCGGCCGCGAACTTTGAGAAGCCTACCGGCAGCGCGCCCGACCCGCTCGACGAAGCCGCGCCGGGCACGCTGGGCTACTATTACAGCCAAAATAATACGCTCGAACCGGCCATTGCCGCCACCCATAATCCGTACTCTTTGTCTGAGCCGATGCCCGGCCCCCTGGGTGGGGTACGCCGGGTGGCCGGGCCGGGGGATGCCTTTGCCCTGGGCTCGGGGCACGAGAGCAAGGGCCGGGACTTTCCGCTGCTCAATGAGCTCGACCACTACAGCCGGCTCCGGGCGCTGTTCGTGCCCAACAGCCCGACGCCCAGCCTGCGGGCGCAAGGGGTAAAAATCGTGGCCGTCAATCCTAATGGCGTAGAGGCTATCTCTTTCCACAACCGGGAAGGCCAGACCTTGGCCAGCTGCCTGACGGGCGACCAGTACCCGGCCAGTACGCTGACGGGTACGTTAGCTGCTGACCCTACCAATTCGGCTGGCAATCCTGCTTATCAGGATATTCACGTAGCGGCTTCCGCCAGTTCCACGGCCGTGACCATAACGGATGGCGCGACCGGCGGCTCCGCCAGCAGCTACGTGCTGGTTGACTTACAGCAGAATCCGCTAGTAGAAACGGCTTATACGGGCTCCCAGGTGGTCAACCTGGCGCCGGGCTTCTACCGCCTGCTGGTTACCAGTGGCCAGGTCGGGTTTTCCTATCAGGTGCATTACGGGGAGTTCAGCTACGTCTTCTACGACGACGCGGGTCGGGCCGTGGCGAGCATCGCGCCGAAAGGAGTAGCCGAGTTGCTGCCCACCGGCCTGGATAACCCGGTTTATCCGACGGTTTCGCCCCTTTTTACGCCCTTGTACCGCATTCACGCGCAGGCAACCGGGGCTGCGCTAGCCACTTCGCGCGGCACTTTTGCCGATGACCAATACTACTCCCCTAATCCCGGTAGTGCCAACTACACTAATGTGGCTATTGCGGGCACGCCCGACCAGGCGCTCTACCAGCGCGAGCGGGTAGGTGTAAGCGGGCAGATGAGCTACGCCTTTCCCGTCGCGACGGGTACCTACACGGTGGTGCTGCATTTCGCCGAGACTTTTTTTACCAGCGTAGGCCAACGCGTCTTTGATGTAAGTCTGGAAAATGCCCCGTACTGGTAGGCTATGATATTACCAAAAAGGTAGGCCCCGCACGGCCACTATGGAAACCTTCACGGTGACTGTGACGGATGGCGTGCTCAATATAGATTTCTCTTCCCAGAATCCGGGTGGGGTTAATCTGCCTAAAATTTCCGCCATCGAGGTATTAGCGCCTACTCCTCCCCCGCGGGCACCGCCGGCGCTATTCACTTTGTCACGACTAAAGTGTTCGATACGGCCGGGCGGGTGCTGAGCGCTACGTCGGCCGACGAGGGAACGACCCGCTACGTATACGCTCAGGATGGCCGAATCCGCTTCTCACAAAGCGCCCTGCAGGCCCAGCCCGCCAATGGCGCCCCGCGGCGCTTCTCATACTCTAACTACGATTCAGCCGGTCGTATCATCGAATCGGGCGAGTACACAGAATCGACCACCCCGGGCCAGGGCTTCACGTTTGAAGACATGCTCACCAGTAGCCCGGCTGCCAACAGCGTGCTGCAAGCGGCCCTGCTGGAGGAACGCGTGACCAACACGACCTCGACCGGCAGCCTGGCCGCCAGCCAGTGCGCCCAGCGCCAGCAGGTGTGGTACGACCTGCCGCAGCCCGACGGCGCGCTCGGCTCCCGCCAACAGGACTTTGTACTGGGGGTCGTGGCCAAGACCAGCAACGGCACGTCCACGACGTGGTACAGCTACGACGACCGGGGGCAGCTCACCTGGCTGGTGCAGCAGGCGCCCGGCGTGAACGTCAAAACGGTTGATTACACTTACGACGCGGCGGGCAACGTCACGCAGGTCGCCTACCAGCAAGGCCAGCCCGATAGCTTCTATCATTACTACAGCTACGACGCCAACCAGCGCCTGACGCAGGTGCTGACCAGCCCGGATGGGGCAACTCAAACGCTACAGGCCCGCTACTTCTACTACCTGCACGGTCCGCTCAAGCGCGTGGAGACGGCCGGCAACCTGCAGGGCACGGACTATACCTATACCGTGCAGGGCTGGCTCAAGAGTATCAACGGCGTGAACCGGCATTTGGACGGTGACAGCCCCAAACTTAATGGCGTCGCCAAGGACTTGTTCGGGCTGACGCTGGACTACTTCAGCGGCGACTACCGGAGCGCGCAGGCCAGTATGGCTACGCCCACTATCCCGGGCGCCCCGGCCACCCGTTATGACGGCACCGTGCGCTCGGCAGCCTGGTTTACGGCGGCTAGCCCCACCATGCGCCAGCACCTATTTACCTATGATGCGAAGGGGCAGCTCCAGCAGGCTGACTTTGGGGAGTTGGTGCCGGGAGCCTCAGCCACGGCAGCCGGCACGTTCACCGCCTCTGCTACGCATGCTTACGAGGAGGGCTCTCTACACTACGACCCGAATGGCAATATCCTGACCCTGCGCCGGCGCGACGGCACAGGCGTAGCCACGGACGATTTTGCCTACCAGTATCCCACTGGCAGCAATCGGCTCAGCGCCGTCAACAACCCCAGTGGCAATCCCGTGCTCGATTACGACTACGACGCCACCGGGCAAATGACGCGCCAGCACGACGAGAAAGGCCAGCGCTACCTGACCTATGACGTGACGGGTAAGGTTACGGGGGTGTACCGCGATGCGGCGTACACGCAGCCGCTGGTCGTGTTCACGTATAATGACCGGGGCTTCCGCACCAGCAAGGCGAGCTACGACCCCACTACGTTTCAACTGAAGAAGACCACCTACTCGGTGCGGGATATGGCCGGCAGCGAGCTGGCGACCTATACGCTCGATGCCACCACGCCTGGCAGCGGGATGCAGCAGAGCGAAGTACCCCTCTACGGAGCAAGCCGCCTGGGGGCGCTCACGCGCCTGGATAACGGCAGCCTGGACTACCGCTACGAGTTGAATGACCAACTGGGCAATGCCCGCCTCATCTACCATCGGCCCACGACCACGACCTACACCGCCACGATGGAGGCCAGTGCGGCCAGCCAGGAGGAGCAGACGTTTACCAACGTGGCCACGACCCGCTACGCCGCCGCCGGGCATAACGGCAGCGCGAGTATTTCCCTGCTAGGGCTGACCAGTGGGCAGCATGTAGGACCCAGCAAAACGCTAACGGTGCAAAAGGGCGACACGGTGACTTTCACGGCTTATGCCTGGCTCACGGCCGCTATCAACCAGCCGGGCGGCCCACACCAGACGAATGTGGTGCGGACGGTGCCCCTGGCCGGGCTTACGATGCTGGCTAGTCCGACTACCCAAGCCGCTTTCGTAGGTCCCGGGCTGAGGCTGCTGCCCCGAACAAGTCACCGGGCTGGTTACCACGCCTGGGCCTGGGTTTTAGTATTCCGCTGGTATCTCGGCCAGTTGCCACCAAAACCCCTGCTACCACCTTGGCGCTTACGGGCAGCAGCGGGAGCGCTTACCTGCACTTTATCGTGCGCGACGAGAGTGGCAATCCTATACGTGATGATTATCAAGAGGTTAATGGCAGTAGCCCAGGCACGTGGCAGCAGTTGCGGGTGGGATTGCGCCTGGCCCAGACGGGTACGGTCGAGTTGCACGTCGAAACGGATGGCGCGACCGGACCTGATGTATACTTCGATGATGTGCAGGTAGACTATACGAGTAGTACCATCGTGCAGGAGCAGCATAACTACGCCTACGGGGCACCCATGCAAGGTCTCAACTATGTGGTGGGTACTACGCGCTATCGCCACGGGTATCAGGGGCAGTTTGCCGAGAAAGACGAGGAGACGGGCACTGATGATTTTGAGTTACGAAACTATGATTCGCGCATCGGGCGCTGGACCGCGCCTGACCCGGCAGGGCAATTTCATTCGCCTTATGTAGGGATGGGAAATAATCCTGTATCGAGTGTTGACCCAGATGGAGGATTTATAAGTCCGCTAGCGGCAATGGGTATTGGAGCCGCAGTGGGAGGAATAGCAGGTGGAATCTACTCGAAAAGTCATGGGGAAGTTTTTGGGATGGTGCAGCTATGGGTGTTGCCGTTGGTGGTATTGCTGGTGGATTTGCTTGGGCGGGATTGCAAAATATTGACATTCCTAACATTCCTGTTAATTGGAATGTAATTGGTGGCGCAGTCATGAATGTGCTAGCAAATGGGCAGCAATTAATCACAAATATGACTGGCGAACAAAATTTTGCTAGCAACGCTCATTTTAAACCAAATCAAATACATTTGCCTTTTGATGATTTTACTAATCCGCTCCTTATTAATTTGCAAGTTATTGGAGATTCTTATAATACAAATATTTTAGATTATAGGGAAATATTTCATGACTCTGAAGGTGATTATAATAGAACAATAGAAGTGTATCTGCCTAGGGTTGTTGGGATTACAATAAGTAAAAGAGACGATTTTGGAAGGTTTATAGATAAATTTAGTGTGCAATACGCTATTGCCAAGTCTCTCGATATGGCAAGGCACTATGCTTTTAAAAAATGGAGGAGGGGTCTAATTAGTGATCCCGATGAAATAAGGGACTTAATGATGGGTGATTTTGAAGCGGAACTCCGCAAATTCGGTAAACGAGGAATGCGTAGTATTCAAGTTAAAAGAGGGTACGTGCAAGGTATGGGTTCGAAAGTCAATACCCGTATTCGAGAGGGTTTTTAATACGTATCATCATGCTTAGCAAAGTAAATTTTTCTTAAATTGTAGAGCGCGCGCGCTATGGATTATCAAAAAATACTCAGTGATATAATCCTTCTAGTAGAGGGGTTGTATATAAAAAGCAATGCAATTGATGAAGGTGAAATCATCAGTAAAGAATTTGCAGATTTTTTGTTTAAAAATCACCATGCAAATTCTTTAAGGTGGAAAAACTTTGTTGGGAAAATCAAAGCGATTTCAGGTGGTTTTAAGGTTCAAGATGATACATCAACTGCAAACCCAGGCAAAACACTTTTGATAATATTGAATAAAAGTAAGGAAGGGAAATTTACACATGTTGTCGAACTTGTCGTCAATGTAAGTCTGCTAGGCGATTATTACTGCATGTTTTTCAAAAGAACAGTATTTTTCGAAGATTCATTCATTAACGATATATCAGAATTTAACCCCATAATATATTTTGTACCAATTAAAATATATGAAGAATTTTACTATAAAGTAAGAAATGCTATAGAAGTCATATTTAATAATTATAAATTTATTCCATATCCTATACTGAATAAAAGAATTAAGAATTTGTCAACAGGAGCAATTAAGTCAATATCTTATGATGATAATATATATACTTCTTTGTTTTCGTTAGACGATATAGCTTTTTGGACAGTTGGGGAGATAGAAGTTTTATTTAAAAAATTAATACAAAATATATTTTTCATGATTATTAATGCTCAGTTCTGCCGCACAGTAGCTAGCTTCTTTCTTTTAGAATTAGTGAGCACATCAGCCATACCTAGTTTCACTTTAGCCTCAGTTAGGAATTTGAATTTAATTCAAGCTCTAGATAATAGCTCTAACAGGACACTTTTCCCAAATCAACATTATAGCACTAGCACAGTAACGTGTTTATGGCAGCCAATGCAAGCTGATAAACAACAGCAGTGTCAATTCACACTAGCAATGGCCAAAAACGGGCAGGAGATAGAGAACCAGTATATTACTAATAAACCCCTTTACACGCATACCATTCAATATCTGGGTGGGGATATTGCGCGCGATGTTTACCTGCACCTGCCCGGACAGCCGGACTCTACAGCTGCCAATTCCGCTACCTACCTGCGCCAGTACGGGGCCACCGGCCACAGCACGGTGCTATTGACTTTTCCCGTCGCCGAGAAGCTGCTGCGCCAGGGGTGTCGCGTGACTTTTCGCAGCCGGCAGCTCGCCTTGCAAGACCGACAATTTGTATTTACCGCCCGGGACTTCAAGCATATCCACCAGAAGTAGCCAGCAGTTCACTAGCATCTCAGCCTTTTCTTTTCCACGTTGTCTATGTTTCGTAACGCTACGTTTCGACGCGCTATTGCGGGCTTTTTTTTACTGGAACTTGTCGGCTCGCTGGCCGCGCCTAGCCTCAGCTGGGCCCTGCCTGGCCCCAGCCAGCCGGAGTTTACGGGCTATGAGTCCGCCGGCTCCACGGATATGGTGAACCTAAGTACGGGGACATGACCTATAACCTGCCCGTACTACAGGTTCCGGGTCCGGAAACCACTTTTTCACTGCCGCTCACGTATCGGGCCGGCATTGGGGTGGAACAGGAAGCCTCCTGGGTGGGGCTGGGGTGGAGTATGAACCCAGGTGCCATCGTACGCAGCGTCAATGGCTATCCCGATGATGCCTGTGGGGAGTTAGCCATTAATTCGTATACTGACCCAGGAAGTCACGGCTGGTACGGGGGGGTGCCCGGCGTGCTGGACTTGGGTTGGGACTCGGAAACCGGCCACCACGGTTCGGCCAGCCTGCTGGGGTTGGTAAGCGCCTCGTGGAGTGGCGGCAAATTGCAGTCCGGTGACATTATCGGCATTGGGGCTAAACGTGGGCAAGGCTTTACCCTGGACGGTGAAAAGTTTACGATGGGGCTTATTACGATTGCCAGTTTAGGGTCAGCCGCTGCTGCTTCTGCTGCTACGGAGGGAGTTGCTATGGGCACTAAACAATTAGCCATCGCGGCGGGTAAAGAGGTGGCAAACGCAGTAGTAAGCGGCGTGATGAGCTCCGCCTTAGGAAAAGCAGCCCCGACAGGGGAGGGCTATACTGGCTCGACCACGATTGAGCACAAGAACTGGTTCCGCACCGATTACTGGGTCTTCGTCAACGACACGGCCAAGCAATCCATGTTCGGCTCGCTGTATTTCTATGCGATGGGCAGCAAGACCAATATGACCTTTGATGGGAAGTACTCTGATGCCAATGCCTATGGACCAGATGTTTACGACGGCCCCGCGAACTACCCTAACACTAGCCGCAAGGGCTATAAGTTCAACGCCTCCCGTAACTACAACCAGCAGGGCAATTTCATTTATGGCGTGGGGGGTGACTTACAGCAGACGCAATACCCTAACTCGACTTACAAGGGCTCGGCCGGCAACCCCCTGAGCATCGCCCACGATGACTTTATGGTGCTGGGACCCGGCATTACGGGTGCCATTCGTCCCCAGCGCCTGGACGTGGGCAGCGTCGCTTACCCGCGGCAGATGCTCGAAAACCATGATAAGTATAACCTGGTATCCTGGGCGAAATACAAAGTACCCTTCCGCTACGAAAACACCGCGTCCAATACCTACACCTATACCGACAATACGAACCCGGCTACTACGCCGGTAGGCGTCGACGGCTCCCACTGGGGAAGCTCCCAGCTTATTCTTACCGACCCCAAGCTCTACGACTCTACGATGGCCAGCACGGCGGCCCACACCGAGGCCGACCGCCTGGGTCTGAGCGGCCGGCGCTTCGTGCAGGGCAAGCATATTGCCTGGTTCAGCAATAAGGAAATCAACGACGCCTACGAGGCGACCCCGGCCCGCTACCCGATTGCCGAGTTCCAGGCTAATCCTGCCGGCTCAATTTGCTACCAGCAGCTAACGGGCTACACCGAAATCCCCGGGTCTTCGCCCGATGACCCAGCAACCTACGAGCCTAACTACCAGCAGGTCTGTCAAACCTATAAGAACGCTTTTCGCAAGGTGCGTCCCGAGCAGGGAATTGGGGCCTTTACCATTACGGCCGAGGACGGCACGACCTATCACTACTCACTGCCCGTTTACCACCTGCGACAGTACTCGAAAACCAACGAGTCCACTGACCCCACGCAGGGGTAGCCATTCACCGCACCGGGGCCGCGCGCACCGACGTCTACAACTACGCCACGGCCTGGCTGCTGACGGCCATCACGGGCCCGGACTACGTGGACCAGGGCACGCTGGGCTGCGTGGATGACCAGGACCTCGGCGCCTGGGTGACGTTTAGCTACGGCAAGTTTTCGCAGCAGTACAAGTGGCGGCAGCCCTACGTGGGCGTGGAGCTGAGCGACATCATTCCGGCCGGCTATACTACCCCCACCGGGCAGGCGCGCACCGTGCAGGAAGGAGCCAAGGAAACGTACTACCTCAATTCCATCCACACCCGCTCCCACACCGCGTTGTTTCTTAAAAGCCCGCGCCGGGACGGCCGTGGCAGCTACGGGAATAATCCGTCCAACCTAGGCATTGACGAGAGCACGCCTTCCTCCAGCCTACGTCTGGACGAGGTCATCGTGCTCAGCAACCAGGACCTAGCCAGTATCCAAACCGCTACTGGCTTTGGGGTGAATGCGAGCAACAACGCCAATACCAACGATAACTCCCTAGGGGGGATGGACACCTACGCGGCCGTCCTGGACCAGTTCGACGTGGCGGCCAACAGCGCTACCCGGCAAATGCTAAACCAGAAGGCGCTCAAGCGCGTGGTCTTCAACTACAGCTACCGGCTCTGCCCCGGTACGCCGAATTCCTTTGCCAGCGCTACCGCGCCGCCGACACTGGGTACGAGCTACGATGCGACGGGCCGCCTGGGCAAGCTGACGCTGGAAAGCATCGCCACGTACGGGGCGAACAACGTAAAACTGATTCCCGACTTCCGGTTCGACTACGGCTTTAACCCGGCTTACGACCCAGCTAAGGTCGATGCCTTTGGCATGTATTCCTCCACTGGTCAGCTGCGCCCGGCCGCCGATTTTGCGACGGCCTCCCAGGATGGTGCCGCCTGGTCGCTAAACAAAATCACGAACCCGCTGGGCGCAATAACCACTATTGCCTACGAGCGGGATCAGTATGCCAGCGTATCCGAGTTCTACAATGGCAGCTATTCCATGGTAGACCAAGGGCAATTCACTTCTCAGATGACTTCTAACGGGTGCTTGTGGGAGATAACTCGTTTGATTTGACCATGCTCTATAAGGCAGGTGATAAAGTGCACTTATCGGGCATCTCATCAGCTTCCTATGATATAACGCTCTATGATAATAGTGGCATTACGGGCTATGCATCGGGCGGCGCAGATAAGGACATCAGCGATGATTATCAAATCGCCAGCGTGACACCTAACTCCATCACGCTGACCGGGGCCCTACCCATGCCAGAATTTGACGGTAGTGCTTACGCTTATCAGGACCAGTCCTATACGGCTACCCAAACCGACTGGCATTGCTATCCAGCGTCAGCATTCCCTATAATCGGAATGGGGGCAATATCCGGGTGGCGGCCGTGAGTGCTCAGGATGAGGCGGGCAAAACCTACGTTACGCGCTACCGCTACACCACTGATTTTCCGGACGCCAGCAATAGCAGCGGCGTTTTATCGAAGGAGCCAGAAAAGCTTAATCCGCTAAACTTCAGCAATATCGATACCGATTTCGACTATCCGACTACGCCCGTGATGTACGGTAGAACAACTGTAGTGCATGGGAACTTTACCACGCCCGACGATATCGACAGCCAGGAGGAATATACTTTTTACACGGCCAAGACTAACATGGTCACAGCAACCAGTGTTGTCAAAAATAATGGCACCAACTATTATCCTTTTCTAAGTGCCAGTGGCTCAATCGGCCTTGTTCAAACAAAAAACGCGGTGACTGTCGACATTGGCTTGTTGGGACAAGTTAAAAGTATCCGAAAGCTGAATAAACGCGGCACGCCTGAGTTTACTACCACCTTCACTTATGGGAATACCCTATCTAACGTGGACAACGTGGCCAATCAAGCCGTGTTTGTAGAAAGCGTACTTACTTCTGAGTTTTTAGGCGTGGACAATACGAAACCAACGGACGCCTATTATAACCTGAACTGGACAACCAAGCGCTACCTCCCCACGGTCATGCAGAGCATGACCACGACTTCGAACAACATATCGGCAACAACTACTAATGGACGGTACGACTTTTTGAGCGGCAGCCTGCTGGAAACCTCGCTTCGCAACTCCCTTGGTGACGCCTACCGCAGTCGGCAGGTACCGGCTTATACGCTCTACCCGGGCATGGGACCGCAAAACCTGTCACCGGGTAATCAGCACATGCTAACGCAGATTGCGGCTACCTACACCTATAAGGATAATGGCACATCTGCGCCGACGGTGCTGGGGGCAGGCATTCAGACCTGGAACAACTCCTGGCCCACCAGCTACCGGCGCTACGATGCCGCGAGCGACGCCTATGGCCCGAGGCGAGCACCAGCCAGCCTGTTTGGCGCCAGCACCGCACGTTCATCTGGCAGTCCCCGCACCTGAATGCAGACGGCACGTTCGCCAATTTTGTAGACTACAACTGGCAGCCAACCGCCACACAGGCCAGCAACTGGCTCAACGCGGGAGAGGTTACGCTCTACGACCACTATTCGCGGCCCTTGGAGTCCAAGGACGTGAATGGCCAGTACGCAGCGCAGAAGGCCGGCTATGACCAAAGTTTAGTCACGGCAGCGGCTGGCAACGCTCGCTATACCGAGTTTGCCTATTCTGGAGCCGAAGACCAGGTAGCTACGGGAACCAGCGCGGGCCAGTTCGGCGGGGAAGTGCGGCGTGATGGAGGCCAGCAGACTACGGACCAGGCACATACGGGGCAGTACAGCTGCCTGCTCACCCCCGCCAGCCCGTGGGCATGACCTATAAAGCGCGCATCGGCAACGCTAGTGACCTGCGCCTGAATCGCACGTACCGCGCCAATGTGTGGGTCTATAACAGTGACGTGGCCAGTAGTTCCAACAATGGCACCTACCTGTACGCAGCCTTAAACGGCAATATTTATCGGCAAGTCGGCGTCGACGACGAGAATACAAAGCGTGCCGGCAACTGGTACCTACTCCAACTGGATGTGCCGGTGCAGGCCAATATGGATGGCCAACTGTTGACCATTGGGTGCAAAAATACGGGCAGCAACAATGTGTATGTGGATGACTTCCGTTTCCGACCCTTGGATGCGCCGCTGCAGACCAGCGTCTACGACCCGACTACCCGTCAGCTCACCTATAGCCTAGATAATGACAACTTTTTCACCCACTATTATTACGATGGGGCGGGCAAGGTTATCAAGGTCGCCCGGGAAGTAGTAACTCCCGGCGCGAGTACTGCCCAGGCCGAGCGGGTAATTAAGGAGAGTTCCTATAATTACGCCCAGATGCCCACGCCAAACTGGCTAGACCTGGGTACCAGCTGCGAAGTAGATAGCTATGGCAATAATACTGGCAACTTAGTGCGCAAATCCCAGGACGTGAATTCCGCTAGCCCCTCCTATGGGCAAGTTCGCACGGATGCCGTTACCCCGTCGGCCAGTGCTTGCCCCCCGCCGGCCTGCTCATCTTACATGGGACGCTATAATAGTAGTACGGGGTATGCGAAGACCCTGTGCGTACGTTGTACTATTGCTATTTGGACTCTAACACGAATAAGCACATGGGGGTTTACTACTACCTCTATTCCGACCACACCTGCTATCAGGATGCCAACCATAGCTGCGTGACCGATGGTCCTTATATTATTGGCAGCTGGCAATCGGTGCCCGCGTGCAAGTAAAACCCCGGCATGGCCAACGAGATTCGCTTAGCACTGATACCCCCTGCACGTAGTCTACACTCCTTTTCTTCTGCTCAGTAATGCTTTAGCTATCTGATTAGTAATTAAGGCAGAAGGGAAACCGGGCAGTGTTCGAACACAGGTAATGAATTTGTCTGCTTTTTTAATTTCCTTGCGTATTCTTTTTAATTTCTCCGCCCGAGTGCTCTTGCTTGGCCTAGCACTGCTGACTGCCTGTCAGCCTACCTCACCTACTCCCGTCATCGGGTACATTAATGCCAAGAAAGTAATGCAGCAGTACCACGGAACGGCTACTCATCGCCAGGTGATTGAGCAGCAGGCCCTGCGCTGGCAACGTAGCCTAGATTCTCTCACGTCCGCGCTCCACCAGCAGCAACTGCCACCGGCTCAACAGACTACCCAGGTAGGGCACTACCGGGAACTGCTACAGCAGCGGGTCCGCCAAGCGGGAGAGGCCGCTGACCAGCAGCTTATTCAGGAGGTTAATGCGTATCTGAAGCAATTCGGCGCGCAACACCATTACACGTTTATCTTAGGCGCTACAGAGAGCGGCAATATTGTCTATGCCGACTCAGCTAACGATGTAACTGCCCGCGTGATCGTAGGCTTAAACCAGCAATACGACCATCAGCGACGGCCGTCAAGGTAGGCTATAGACTACTACGCCGTTTCCCAACTGCGCTTACGCCCTAGGCGGTAGTTATGAGGTAACAACCGCTGGCTTTGCAGCAATCTGACGGCCGGCGAAGCGCAGGATTTTATAGAGGGTACGGCGGGAGCCAATCTGGAAGTAACTCATGAACTGGCGGAGGCTGGTGGTCAACCTCGTAAAGTTCTTTGACGGCGGAGGCGGCTTTATAGTAGCGGGGCCAGGCCAGGCGCCCACGGGCGCGAACCACCTCATCCGCCGCAGGCAAAACCGCGGAGGTCTTGCTAAAAGTGTATTAGGGGTTGCGTTAGTAACTGGACAAAGAATTACGGTAAGGCCTTGTCGACTGCTTTTGCAGTAGGCACCATGGCTTTCTCGTTAATCTGGCAGCCGGCGAAGCGCAGGATTTTGTAGAGGGTGCGGCGGGAGCCAATCTGGAAGTAGTCCATGAGTTGGCGGGTGGACTGCTGGCCGGCCTCGTAGAGTTCCTTGACGGCGGGGGCCACTTTCTGGTAGCGCGGGGCCAGGCCCGGGGCCGGCCGCCCTGGCGGCCCCGGGCGCGCGCCGCCTGGAGCCCGGCGCGGGTGCGCTGCACCAGCACATTGCGCTCGTGCTCAGCCAGGGCGCAGAAAATCTGGAACACGAGCTGGCCACCCGGCGAGGTCGTATCGATGGGGTCCTGCAAGGAAATCAGGTGCAGCCCGCGGCGACTCAGGTCCTCGACCACCTCAATCAGGTGCTTGGTGGAGCGGCCCAGCCGGTCGAGCCGCCAGATAACGACGGTGTCGCCGGTGCGGGCGTAGGCCAGCAGTTTTTCCCAGTTCGGTTTGTGGGCCTGTATGCCGGAGACGGTATCGGTGTATACATCGTCGCAGCCGGCCTGGCGCAGGGCGTCGAGTTGCAGGTCGAGCACCTGCTCCTGGGTGCTGACGCGGGCGTAGCCGAGTTTCTTCATGGTGAAAAGGGATAACTGGTACCGGAAAGAGGCGAAATGCGAATTTACGGTATCTTGATTGCGGAAACCAGTTTCGGGTACCGCCATTTACTGGATTAGGCACCTGCTTTTTCAGGCGTCGGGGTGGTACCGGAAAAGGGGCGTTTGTTTACCACTCCCTCCTGCCCATGCCCGCCGACTTTCTCACCGCTCTGGAGCGCCAGCGCTACCAAACCCTGCCCGCCGACCTGCGCGAGGAAGACCTGCAGGCCAGCTGCTGGCTCACCCCCACCGACCAGCAACTGGTCGCGCAGCAGCGCCGGGGCAGTAACCGCCTCGGCTTCGCCGTGCAGCTGGGCGTACTGCGGCTGCTGGGGTACCTGCCGCCAGAGTGGTACCGGCAGGTGCCCGATAGCCTGGTGCAGTTCGTGGCCCGGCAACTGGCGCTCGACCCGGCGCTGTTCCAGGTCTACGGCGAGCGCGAAGCAACTCTGACCGAGCACCTGCGCGTATTGCTGGGCCATTTGCAGGTACGCCGCTGGCAGCCCGTGCTGGACGCGCCGTGGCTCGAAGCGTGGCTGGTCGAACGAGCCCTGGAGCACGACAACGAGCGCCTGCTGCTCACCCTGGCCTTGGGCCACCTGCGCCAGCACGGCATCCTGCGGCCCGGCATCGTGGAGCTGGAGCGGCTGGTCGGGGCCCTGGCCGAACGGGCCCAGGCCGAGACCTACCGTCGGCTCCTCGTGCTGCTTACCCCGAAGTCGTGACCCAACTCGATGCGCTGCTGGTGGTCGACCCCGCGCTGGGTCTGTGCCGGCATACCTGGTTGCACCAACCCCCGACCAGCAGCTCGGCGACCAGCATTCAGCAGACGCTGGGTAAGCTGGCGTACCTCGACCAGCTCGGCGTGCCAGGTTGGCAAGCGGACGACCTGCACCCCAACCGCCAGAAGCGGCTGGCCCACACCGCCCGCAACAAAACCAACCAAGTGCTCCAGCGCTTCGCGCCGGCCAAGCGCCATCCGCTGCTGGTGGCCGCGTGCCGCGAGGCCTACCGCGACTTGACAGATGTGGTGCTCAAAATGGTGGACGAACACTGGGAGCACGCCGTGGCCCGCGCCCGCCGGGCGCTGCAGGATGACCAGCTGGCGCACGCCCGGCCAAAGACCAGGCCCTGCGCACGCTCGGGCAGGCCGTCGGCCTGGTGATGGACGAGGAGCACGTGCCGAACGAGGCGTTGCGGGAACAGATTTACGCCCAGGTGCCGCGCGAGCAGCTGCAAGCCGCGCTCACCGCCGTGGCGGACTTCGCCCGCCCGGCCCGTCACTCATACCTGGACTATCTGCTGCCCGTGGCCGCCCGCCTGAATATGCTGCTGGGCAGCCTCTTACAGCAGGTAGCGTTTGAGCAGGCGTTTGCGGGCGACGACTTCGCCCAAGCGCTTACCCTCATCAACGAGCTGCACACGGGCCAGCGCCGTAAGCTGCCCGAGACGGCCGCGACGGGCTTTATCCCCACCAGCTGGCGGGCGTTTGTCTTCGACCAAGACGGTCGCGCCCAGCGGGTGCGCTACGGCTTGTGCGTGTTGGCCACGCTGCGCGAGCGGCTGCGGGCCGGCGACGTGGTCATCAATGCGTCCCGCAAATACGCGTCGCTCGACACCTATTTACTCTCCCCCACCGAATGGGCCCGCCAGCGGCCGGACTTGCTGACGCAGCTCGGGAGCGCCCATCGCCTGGACGAGCGCTTGCAGGAAGTTGAAGCACAGCTGCCCCTGCTGGAAAGCTTACTTGCTCAGGGCCAGGACATCCGCCTTGACGAGGAGGGTGAACTGGTTGTGACCCCGCTGCGGCGGAGGAACTCAGCCCCGAAGTTGAGCAGCTGCGGGCGCTACTGACCGCTTCGCTGCCACGGGCGGAGCTAACAGAAGTGCTGGTGGAAGTCGACCAGTGGACGGGCTTCTCGGCCGAGTTAACCGGCCTTGACCAAACCACGCCCCGCGCCCCGGAGCACCAGGCCCTGCTCTACGCGGCCCTGCTGGCCAATGCCTGCCACATCTCCCTGCGCGAGATGGCCCAGAGCACGGGCCTCGACTACCAGTCCCTGTGCTGGGTGGCGGCCAACTACTTGCGCGAGGACACGCTCAAACGCGCCACCACCCGTCTGGTCAACCACCAGCACCACCAGTGGCTGGCCCGGCACTGGGGCGGGGGCACGCTCTCCTCCTCTGACGGCCAGCGCTTCCCCGTCAGCGGCAAGATTCGTAACGCCCGCGCCCTCCCCCGCTACTTTGGCTACGGGCAGGGCCTGACCTTTTACACCCACACGGCCGACCAGTACGCCCAGTTCGGCAGCCGGGCCATCTCCTCCACCACGCGTGATGCCACTTATGTGCTCGACGAAGTGCTGGGTAACGAGACGGAACTACCCCTGCTCGAGCACACCACCGACACGCACGGCTACACCGACATCGTGTTTGCCCTCTTCGATTTGCTGGGCCTGCAATTCTCGCCCCGCCTGCGCGACCTGGCCAACCAGCGCCTCTGCCGCATCAAGGGCCGCGAGTTGAGCTACCCTTCGCTCAACTTTACCGCTCATTTCAATCCCGCGTACGTGCGCCAGCACTGGGACGAGCTCTTGCGCGTGGCGGGCTCGCTGAAAACGGGCTGGGTGAGCGCCTCGCTGCTCATCAGCAAGTTACAGGCCTATCCCCGCCAGCACCACCTCACCCACCTGCTGCAGGAATACGGGCGGCTGGTCAAAACGGCCTTCATCCTGCGCTACCTGCACTCGCAGGCCCTGCGCCGGCGCATCCACGCCCAACTCAACAAAGGCGAGCAGCTGCACGCGCTACGCAGCTGGCTCTGGTTTGGGGGCGACGGGGTGCTGCGCCAAAAACAGGAAGAGGCCCAGCAGGAAGTCGTGCGCTGCCTCAACGTAGTCACCAACGTGGTCGTCGTCTGGAACACGGTCTACGCCCAGCTGGCCCTACAACGTCAGCAAGCAGCGGGGCTGCCAGCGCTCCCGGAGCATCTGGCCCAGCTCTCGCCAGCGCGTTTTGCCCACTTGAACCGCCTGGGCCGCTATTCCTTCCAACTGCCCGCCGACGTGCTGGTCAATGGCCTGCGGCCGCTGAGGCCCTTACCGTAATTCTTTGTCCAGTTACTAACGCAACCCCACCCTGGCCGAGCTGCACCATATTTTCCAAGTGGTGATGGGCTGGGAGAACTGGCACCTGCACTGCTTTCATCTCTGGGGCAAGGACTACGGCCTAAGCTACGCCGGCGGCACTTGGTATGCCGATGATGCCCGGCGTGTCCACCTGGGCGATTTTGCGTGGCAGGTCAACGACAAGTTCACCTACACCTACGATTTTGGCGACTATTGGCAGCACCAGGTACGGGTCGAGAAAGTATTCCCCTCAGCGGTGGTGTCGGTCATTCCGGTTTGCGTGAGTGGCCGCCGCGCCTGCCCACCGGAAGAAGTCGGCGGCCCCGGTGGCTACGACCAGCGCACGCTTGACCAGTTCAGCTGGGCCTACGAAGCTCATGACCACGTACTAGCCGGTGAGGATATCCGAGAGGACGACGTACCGACCTGGTTCTGGACCTACCAACCGGAGCACTTCGACAAGGACTACGTCAATCAAAAACTGGCCAAACTGTATCAACTAAAGGGTAACCCCGATTTTCTGCTTTTGCAGGGCGGCTACGACTACTTTTTTGCAGATGTGAAATCCTGAAAACTGTATCAGCAAAACCAAGTGGTTTACGTGATACAGTAGCAGGGCCTAGTGACAAGAAGTTATCTGCCAGCCAATTAGTTGCCAACCATTCTGCCAGAACATCCTCCCGCCGCGCGCTGGTGCCGGCGCCACCTAACCAAAAAACGCTGCCCCTACGAGTCAGCGCTTTTCGTAAACCAGCCACCCGGCCAGTTATTGTCCTTCTACCCAAATATACCGTCCTTTCCTGACTGCGCCACTAGCCCACCCGACTAGCTTCCGGCTCGGGCTGGCGCGCGTTGAACGCGCAGTCCAGGCCCCGTGCCACGCGACGTGCGCGCCGCCGGCGGTCTGCGCTGGGGCGGCGGTCACGCTGCCTTCCTTCGCCTCCTTCGCCCACCAAGTGGAAACGCCGCCCTACTTACGGGGGCGCGGGCTCAGTACAGCCAGCGCTGCGCCTGGGTAGTAGTCCCCAGCCATTGCCCACTGCGCCGTTGGCGGCGCCGTTCCAGCCGCAGATGCCGCGCCGCGACCGGCACCCCGATGAGCCAGCCCACCAGCGTTAGCTGGAGCACCAGCAACAGCAGGCCCAACCCGGGGCGTTTGTGCAGCACCAGGACAAGCCCGGCAATAGTACCGTTAGTAACATCTTATAGCCGTATAAGGGGTGGGCTCCCCGGTAGCTACGATACCCACCGCCAGCTGGTTTGCTAGCGGTGGCGCTGTTGTTGAACGAGTGACCAACCTGCTAGTAGTGCAGTGGCCGGCAAAAGCACGCCTCGGTGGCGTACGAGGCGGGTCACGGGCAAGGGGCCGCCTAATGGCTCGGCTGCGGCTAAGCGGTGGCGCGCAGCAACAAGCGCTTGACTTGTTCGGCGCGAAAGACCTTGCCCGTGCGGGTGACAAAGCGCAACTGGTTCAGCTTCGCCGCAATCTGGGAATAGTTAAATCCCTTCTCGCGCAGCAGTAAAATATGAGCCGCCGCCCGCTCGTTATGTTCGTTGGCGCGCGCATTCGCCTGATTACGGTCCCGCCCTTTCTGGGTAGCCGCCGGCGTCAGGTTGGCCGGCGTGCCGAGCACCGCCCCCTGCGCTTGCTTAGCGGCCAGCGCCGCCTTAGTCCGCTGGGAGATGAGTTCGCGCTCGTGTTGGGCAAGCACGGCGAAGATGCCCACGGTAAGCGTATTGGCATCGGGCATGTCGCAGCAGACAAAATCTACCCCCGCATCGCGAAGCTGGAAGATGAAGCCCGCGTTCCGGCTTAATCTGTCCAGCTTGGCAATCAGCAACGTCGCACCCTTCGCTTTGGCTAGGACCATGGCGGCCGCCAGCTGGGGGCGCTGGTTTTGCTTACCAGATTCGACTTCGACAAATTCCCCCACCAGGTGGGCCGCCTGGGTAAAGGCGCCCACGGCTGCCCGCTGCGCTTCTAGGCCGAGGCCGGACTGGCCCTGCTTCTGGGTGGAGACGCGGAGATAAGCGACGTAGGATTTCACGAATTAGGGGAGTTTAGACAAAAGTACCCTCGGTTGGCCTAATTTCACAGGCTATAAACGGTCGTTTAATAAATGTTATAACACCCTAAATCCGGGTACTTTTGTACCAATCCCGCTTTTTATGCTTCCACTCGCCCCTTTCTACGTCCCCTACTACCGGGTGAGCACCGCCCGCCAAGGCCAATCCGGACTCGGGCTCGAAGCCCAGCGGGCGGCAGTGGTGGCCTTCGTCGCGGACCCGGCTCAGCTCTTGGGGAGTTTGTCGAGGTGGAGAGTGGCAAGAAGAATCAGCGGACCCAACTGTTGGCGGCCATTGACGCGGCTCGGGCGGTGGGGGCGACGTTACTGATTGCCAAGTTGGATAGGCTATCAAGGAATGCGGGCTTCATCTTTGCGCTGCGCGACTCGGGCGTCAATTTCGTGTGTTGCGACATGCCCGATGCCAATACTTTGACGGTAGGGCTATTTGCGGTAATTGCGCAGCACGAGCGAGAGATGATTTCCAAACGGACTATAGACGCTCTTGCCGCTAAGAAGGCGCGGGGTGCGGTGCTAGGTACACCGGCTAACATGACCCCGGCAGCCATCGCGAAGAGCTTGAATGTTCGGCAGGAGAATGCCCGTACCAATCAGCAGAACCAGCAGGCAGCACGGCTGGCGGGGCTGCTACATTCCCAGGGCATAAGTTGCAGCAGATTGCCCAAGAACTCAACAACGGGGTTACCGCACTCGACGGGGGCAATTGTTCTTTCCTATGTCGGTGCAGAGGTTGCTGCAACGACGAGCGCAGCGATAAGATAATTGCAATTTGTAGTTGTCTCTCGTGACAGCAGGCTAATCAAAAAGGGAAGCGTACAAGGGACTTTCAAACGCATTACAATTCGATTTCAATTCCACCTGGTCCGATTGAAGCCGTGGGGTCGCCTTGCCCAACGTGCCCGACGTTTTGCATTTCAATTCCACCTGGTCCGATTGAAGCTTGACGCGAGCCTTGTAGAGCGTGGTGGTGCCGTGGATTTCAATTCCACCTGGTCCGATTGAAGCGGAATTTGGGGGGTGCCTGCCTGCGCTTACCTGAAAAATTTCAATTCCACCTGGTCCGATTGAAGCGCGAAGTGGAAAAGGCCCTAACTGACCTGCTGCCCCATTTCAATTCCACCTGGTCCGATTGAAGCTGTAGATGGAGTGCGCAGCCGTGCGCACTCCGAAAATTTCAATTCCACCTGGTCCGATTGAAGCCGCTTTCGGCCGATGTACTGCGCCTGCCCTACTCGGATTTCAATTCCACCTGGTCCGATTGAAGCCAGCATCCGGTACGAGCACCTGCGCGGGGGCTTTACCAATTTCAATTCCACCTGGTCCGATTGAAGCCTGCTAACCAACTTTTGGGGCCAGCTCGCACAACATGATTTCAATTCCACCTGGTCCGATTGAAGCGCCCGCACGCTGAGGATGCCCTGCTTGATGTAGGTAATTTCAATTCCACCTGGTCCGATTGAAGCCAAAGCGGCTGGCTTTTCGTTGGCGGCCGTGGGCGATTTCAATTCCACCTGGTCCGATTGAAGCCATAGACGAAATCCGTGCCTTAGAGCAAGAAATAGGCTATTTCAATTCCACCTGGTCCGATTGAAGCGCGGGTGAGCAGGCGCACGCCCGTCGCCACTTCGGCATTTCAATTCCACCTGGTCCGATTGAAGCCCTACGGCCCCGGTAATCGCGCCCATTGTGCCACCGGCTAATTTCAATTCCACCTGGTCCGATTGAAGCTTCCATACTGACGACTATCCTGACCACCTGCACCCCTATTTCAATTCCACCTGGTCCGATTGAAGCGGTCGCTCACGCTCGAAAGTGGCACCCAGGTTTTCGAATTTCAATTCCACCTGGTCCGATTGAAGCTCGTGGTGCGCCAGTGCGCTACCCTAAAGCAGTCTACATTTCAATTCCACCTGGTCCGATTGAAGCGGCAAAAAGCAGGAGGCCACCGTATGAGCAGTGCGTATTTCAATTCCACCTGGTCCGATTGAAGCCCCAGGTCGTCGCGGTTGCCCGTGCCGAGGAAGTCCAATTTCAATTCCACCTGGTCCGATTGAAGCCTGGACCCCGCCAAAACGAATTACCTGGTCAATACGAATTTCAATTCCACCTGGTCCGATTGAAGCAAGGCGGAACGCCTGGTACTGGCACGTACGATTACAATTTCAATTCCACCTGGTCCGATTGAAGCAGCTGCGTCCTCCTCAACTTCCGTCACCACACACATTTCAATTCCACCTGGTCCGATTGAAGCCGTGCGGTCTTTGCTGAGACGAATCAGTACCTCTACCATTTCAATTCCACCTGGTCCGATTGAAGCCCACTTGAACGCGGCCGGCAATGCCGCCATTGCGTTATTTCAATTCCACCTGGTCCGATTGAAGCCATTGGCTGCGGTCTGTTATTGGCTGCCTCTATCTTATTTCAATTCCACCTGGTCCGATTGAAGCCGTACCATCTGGCGCAGGCCCTTCTCAGTAGTCCAGTATTTCAATTCCACCTGGTCCGATTGAAGCAGCTAATCGCGGCCGTGGGCAAATACCATTGGAAGCATTTCAATTCCACCTGGTCCGATTGAAGCTGCAGCCGACCCGTGTCGTGTTTCGGGAGGATAAGAATTTCAATTCCACCTGGTCCGATTGAAGCTCAACCGCGCTGAGCTGGAGCATACAGAGGCATGGTAATTTCAATTCCACCTGGTCCGATTGAAGCCCGATTCCTTGCGTGGTACCGTCAGCGAACAGCACAATTTCAATTCCACCTGGTCCGATTGAAGCGCGCCTTGTTAATCACTGCCGTGGCCTCCTTGATAGATTTCAATTCCACCTGGTCCGATTGAAGCGCAGCCGCCGGCGCGGACTGGAGCGAGTGTAGAAAGATTTCAATTCCACCTGGTCCGATTGAAGCCTACGCATGGGCGGGGGTGTGAAAGTGGGCGTACACATTTCAATTCCACCTGGTCCGATTGAAGCTCCGCGCCGGGCAGAACGTGCGTGAGGCAGAAGCCTTATTTCAATTCCACCTGGTCCGATTGAAGCTTCCGCAAGGGCCTGCTGCGATAACCCTTTGGCTTGCATTTCAATTCCACCTGGTCCGATTGAAGCCCAAACCAGCCAATAGACCTATTGCCACCGAGCAAATTTCAATTCCACCTGGTCCGATTGAAGCCATTGGCGCGGGCTTCAGCGGCGTGGCCGGCGGCTTATTTCAATTCCACCTGGTCCGATTGAAGCTGAAAAGGATGCGCTTCATGGTTTCGGGCATTTTAGATTTCAATTCCACCTGGTCCGATTGAAGCTAGCGGAAGCCAAGCCTACCCCGCGCAACTATGCTGCATTTCAATTCCACCTGGTCCGATTGAAGCCATCATCGCGCAAGTGGTTCATGTCGCGCTCCAACTTGATTTCAATTCCACCTGGTCCGATTGAAGCCGTGGTCAGATGCCTGGCTATTGACTCCCTCAACCAATTTCAATTCCACCTGGTCCGATTGAAGCAGTGGGAGTGAAGGAGTGCCGCAGCGGTTCAGGCTGATTTCAATTCCACCTGGTCCGATTGAAGCCTAAAAAGAGGCAGCAGCCAGAAGCCGCTTTGCAAAATTTCAATTCCACCTGGTCCGATTGAAGCGCCATCGCGGCGGCCTGCGCTTCTGCGGCGGCGAGCATTTCAATTCCACCTGGTCCGATTGAAGCATCGACCCTTGTGGCGTACCATTGCTGCGAACTGAATTTCAATTCCACCTGGTCCGATTGAAGCAGTCGGGAATCTCTTGGCACTCGCGCGTAACCTCTTATTTCAATTCCACCTGGTCCGATTGAAGCGAGGAAATCGTGGGCACTCCGGCAAGGGCAGCTAGTATTTCAATTCCACCTGGTCCGATTGAAGCTCGGTGCTGAGCATCATGCGCGAGAACATCAGCCTATTTCAATTCCACCTGGTCCGATTGAAGCCAAAGCACCTGATAGCCGCGCTTGCTAGATATGGTATTTCAATTCCACCTGGTCCGATTGAAGCGCGTGGAAATGCTGGTCAATCCCTACACCCGCTCGTATTTCAATTCCACCTGGTCCGATTGAAGCATGACCTTGCCGGCGTAGGCTTCCTGGCCCACGCCGATTTCAATTCCACCTGGTCCGATTGAAGCTCTTTCCCAGAGCCGAGCGTTGCGTGCTGCTGCCCTAATTTCAATTCCACCTGGTCCGATTGAAGCGCAGAGCCCGCTGGGCGGCGCTGGGCTTATTCGCCCATTTCAATTCCACCTGGTCCGATTGAAGCGGTTCAGGGCCTGCACGCCTGGGTCTTTCCGCCAGTATTTCAATTCCACCTGGTCCGATTGAAGCCGCTTACAATCGACATGGTGTAAACAGGGGCTGCCATATTTCAATTCCACCTGGTCCGATTGAAGCATCAGTACTCATGCAACTGTTCATCAATAAGAAAAATTTCAATTCCACCTGGTCCGATTGAAGCTCGAGACCAGCGGGAACTTGTGGTCGTGCGGCGGGCATTTCAATTCCACCTGGTCCGATTGAAGCTGCAAACAGCAGGCGGGCGTATTCGGGGTATTGCAATATTTCAATTCCACCTGGTCCGATTGAAGCTGCGGCGCGTATTGCAGTAGAAGAGCAGAAAGGCCAATTTCAATTCCACCTGGTCCGATTGAAGCCATCCGCCACGTCGACGGTGATAAATTCGGGAACATATTTCAATTCCACCTGGTCCGATTGAAGCACGCCAGGCCCGTCCAGCAGGCAAACAAGAAGCAGTATTTCAATTCCACCTGGTCCGATTGAAGCTTTCCCAGAGCCGAGCGTTGCGTGCTGCTGCCCTAATTTCAATTCCACCTGGTCCGATTGAAGCGTGCGCCAGGGCGTCGTATACCTCGCTTACCGGGTCGTTCTCATTTCAATTCCACCTGGTCCGATTGAAGCAGGCCGTGAGCGAGTCGCCGGCCCAGCGCGTGGCGATTTCAATTCCACCTGGTCCGATTGAAGCGCGCCATCAGGCCCACGGCCGGCAGCCAGTACAGGTATTTCAATTCCACCTGGTCCGATTGAAGCCGGCCTTCCAGTCCGTAATGCCCGAAGTCCAGCGCATTTCAATTCCACCTGGTCCGATTGAAGCCCAATCACGGCGTACACGAAGGCAGAAAGGATAGTAATTTCAATTCCACCTGGTCCGATTGAAGCCGTATAAGTACCGTTGTCGAGGTTATAGAAGCGCACATTTCAATTCCACCTGGTCCGATTGAAGCCCATATCGGTGCTGCGGCGGTTCACGTACAGGCTCAGATTTCAATTCCACCTGGTCCGATTGAAGCGGTGTCGTTGTCAATCGGGCTGGTCGGAGCCGGGAAATTTCAATTCCACCTGGTCCGATTGAAGCGCTGCTGTTGAGCCCATCCGAGCGCAGCAGTACCGGATTTCAATTCCACCTGGTCCGATTGAAGCCCCAGCGGCCAACACGAGTATATCGTGGTGTACGAATTTCAATTCCACCTGGTCCGATTGAAGCCGCCCCGATGGCAGCTTTCGCGTCAGCCGCCACCACATTTCAATTCCACCTGGTCCGATTGAAGCGGCGTCGTGAGCAGGTAGCCCTCTTCAACCCACTGCATTTCAATTCCACCTGGTCCGATTGAAGCGGGCCGATGCCCGACAAAATATAATCAGCACTTATATATTTCAATTCCACCTGGTCCGATTGAAGCCGTCTTTTCTAGGCCACTTATGCCACTCGGTTTCCTATTTCAATTCCACCTGGTCCGATTGAAGCCCAGTTTTTGAACTTGGCGAATAAGCCTTTTTCTTATTTCAATTCCACCTGGTCCGATTGAAGCAGGTGAGCTTTCTCCCGCAGCCGGGTGGCCAGCGTGTATTTCAATTCCACCTGGTCCGATTGAAGCTCGCGCACGAAGCGGAAGTCCATTTCCCACTGCAAAATTTCAATTCCACCTGGTCCGATTGAAGCATGGGCAAGTCAAACCTGTTAACCCGGTACCCTCAAATTTCAATTCCACCTGGTCCGATTGAAGCGGCAGTAGCGGTGGCGCTGGATATTCACTACATAAATTTCAATTCCACCTGGTCCGATTGAAGCCGAGGCTGTCAATTCCCAACTCCCGCAGGTAACGCTATTTCAATTCCACCTGGTCCGATTGAAGCCTCGTGGTATGAGAACGAAACCCGCAGCGAAACTAATTTCAATTCCACCTGGTCCGATTGAAGCAAGCGACTGTAATAGGTCTGCGTCGTGCGAATATTGATTTCAATTCCACCTGGTCCGATTGAAGCTTTACCAACCGCCTGCAGGTGCATGGTGTGAAAGGTAATTTCAATTCCACCTGGTCCGATTGAAGCGTTGCTAACGATGCCCACAGTGCCCAGGTGTTACACATTTCAATTCCACCTGGTCCGATTGAAGCCGCAGAGCCTTGCGGGCGCGGCGTTGCAGGAATTCGATTTCAATTCCACCTGGTCCGATTGAAGCCCCCCTGTTCACAGCATGGAAGATTCTCCCAAATAATTTCAATTCCACCTGGTCCGATTGAAGCCCGGCCGGGAGGTAGGCTATGGCTACGCTATCTGCTATTTCAATTCCACCTGGTCCGATTGAAGCGGCAAGCAAGTCGCGCAACCCGACCGCGCTTAACTGATTTCAATTCCACCTGGTCCGATTGAAGCAATCCGAGCGGCGCGAAAGCAGGCAAGCGGTTATCATTTCAATTCCACCTGGTCCGATTGAAGCCGTGGGTAGCGCTATTGACAACACTTGGAAAGAAAAATTTCAATTCCACCTGGTCCGATTGAAGCAGGGCTGCCGCGGCCTGCATGCGCTCTTCGAGCGAGTATTTCAATTCCACCTGGTCCGATTGAAGCTAGCGCCAGCGAGTCGTATACGTTGGCCTCGAATAAATTTCAATTCCACCTGGTCCGATTGAAGCTCGTATGGACGTGGCTATCGTCCTCGTTGAAAGAATATTTCAATTCCACCTGGTCCGATTGAAGCCCGCCGATTAAGCTGCAAGTATAGTGGTTTCCGGGCAATAGAGCCACTTTTTTTATGCCGTAAAATTTATAAAAGTCGTCGCTGACCAATTCTGCGATTTGCCCCGCAGATAGACGACTTTGATAATCAGCTTGTTAATGGGTTGACTCGCGGTTCGGGTTTGCTTTCGTCCACCCGGCAGGCCGACCGACGACGACGCGCTACAAAATCGTGTCCAGCGAGCTGCGCTCGCGGCCCACGACCTGCTTTTCCAGCCACTGCTGGGTGCGGCTTTTGAAGAGGATGACGCTGTCTTCGTCCTCGTTCATAATGGTACGCGCTTTGACCAGCAGTTCAGCCAGTTTCACCTCGCTGATTTCGCCTTCGAACACAGAGTTCTGAATCCAGTGCAGGTAGCGGCGGCACAGCTTCAGCATCCGGCCCACGCGCTGCTGCTTCATATCATACACCAGGATAACGTACATTACCACCAGGCTTTAAAGGGTTGATACTCTTCCATATTGAGCAAGTGCTTGGTGAGCTTGTAGCATTCGAGCTTGATAAGGTGCTGGTAGCTCACGCTGCGGTTGAGGCGGCGGTGCTGGATGGTTTCTTTCAGGCGCTCCTCAAACACGCGCACGAAGGTTTTGCGGCCGGCCTCCTTGAGCAGACAGCCGTCGAGCTCGCGCACGAAGTCGCGGGGCTGAATCTCTTTTTTATTGAGCAGCCGAAAGATAGTGCGGTCCACGAGCAGGGGCTTGAAAATCTCGGCCATATCCAGGGCCAGCGAAAAGCGCCGGCTGCCGGGCTCGTGCAAAAACGAGATGGTGGGGTTGAGCTGGGTGTGATAAATCTGCGACAGGCAGGCCGCGTAGCAAAGCATATTACCGAAGGAAATAAGCGCGTTCAGCTCATTCTGGGCGGTTGGGTGCTGCGGGTGCCGAAGGTGAAGCCCGGCACGTTCACCAGTTGCTCGAAGCAGCGGTAATACGTCTGCCGGATATTGCCCTCGTAGCCCATTATTTCAGCCACGCTCGTGGCGTGGGGTAGGGCCGACACATAGAGCTCCATCTGCGCGATTTCCTCGCCCACCACCCGGCCCCGGCTTTGGTAGTAGCGCAGGTTTTTGAGCAGGTTGAAGGCGGCGCCCTCCACCAGCTTGCGAGCCAGTACGAGGCGCTTCTTGAGGCTGGTGTAGTGGCCGGTCTGGGCTACTTGCAGGCGGCCGGCCAGCAGGTATTCCTTGGCCATGAACGAGCCCGTGTAGTGCTCGTAGTAGTCGAAGAAATGGACTGATACGCCATGCTTGCCCAGGAAATTATAAAGCGCCGAGTTGGCATCGAGCGAGCCGAACACGTAGAGGTCGGCCACGTCTTCAATGGGCAGAAAGCGCGTCTGGCCCTCGGCCCCGGCCTCGTCGTAGGCCGTGTATTTGAGGGTATTATCCTGCCGCGAGAGGCGACCGGGATTAAACAGGTAGAAGGTCTTCTTCACCGCAGATTCAAACGTATTAAACGGATTTCGCAGATACGCCCGGCTGCGCCGGGCTGGCTAAGTGGATTGGGGCTTCTCTGTGGGTTTCGTTACTCGGCCACGTAGCAGAACTCGTAGTAGGCGCACTGCTTGCAGAAGGGCTTGTCGATGACCGGGGGACAGGGCACGTCATCGGCCAGCAGCACCTTCATGGCTTCGAGCTCCAGCGGAATGCGGGCGCGGTCTTCGGCGGTGAGGTCCACGGGCTGGGTCTGGCGCAGCTTCGGGTATTCAAGGATGCCGGTAGGGTTTTCTACGCCGTGCTGCTCCAGCAGCCAGAGGTAGTATTTGACCTGCGCGATGTTGGAGTCGGCCATCTTGTTCGACTTCTTCATCTCGTGCACCACCTTGCGCTGGGGTCGTAGAAGTCGATTTTGCTACCGCCGATGCTGATTTCGCGGTAGCGCTCCGCCCGCTGGGGGTAGGCCGTCTGGTGCAGCAGCTCGCCCGCCGCCACGGCCTCCGAGGTATGCTCCATCCACACGTCGCGGTCGAACAGCCAGAACTTGCGGTGGCACAGGTGGTAGTACTTGACGTGGGTAGCGGTGAGCGGCTTCATGGCTTAGTCTTATTCGTCCTCATCACTAGGCGCTTTATCAAATCGCAAGCCTTGCTGCGCATCGTAGTAACGCGGTTTTACTACCCAGATTTTTTCCCGCTCCTCATTTACAAGTAGTAGTACCTCTGTCAGCTTTGAGTCATCCTGTGCACGCTTGAAGTCATACACGGCGATGGAGATGGCGCGGGGCAACGCCCATTCCTGAAAAGCGAACCAACTGGGAAAGTCCGTTCGGTCACCTTCCATATCAAGAGCTGAAAAATCCGTGTTGGCATACACCACTTTTTGCGGGCTGATGTCCCGGCTTTTCCAAGTGTGCGTGTCATCGTCATCCAATTCCGTTTGGGCCTGGGGTAGTAGCAGCCAATTGGTTATGGCAGCATCTTCGAGGGCGGCTCGATTATTATGCACCTCCGTAGCCTCGTCAGCTAATTTGGGATACAAGGCATTAACCAATGTCACAAACTTTTGCGCGGAATATTCACCAGCTACTAATTGCTTGTTTGCCTCTTCCAATACGGCGCTCATAATCCAGCCTTTACCTTGCCGGTAATGGCCATATGGAGCGGGGTAGTGGTTTTTGACTCCGTCTTTGGTGGTTTTCTCCGGCTCTATCAAATAGAGTTCTCCCACCACATCTTGCTGCTTATCGAAACGGTTTTTGAAGCGGGATAAGCGGCCGGCTCGTTGGGCCAGGCGGTCGGTCGGGCACAAGTCCGAAAGCATCAGGTCGGCGCTGATATTGACGCTTAACTCCCCAATCTGAGTAAGAATGGCGACCCCACACGGCTTGCCTTGTTCCCATGCCTTCGGCCCCAGCAAGGCTAATAACTTCTGCTCGATTTGCTCCTTGTCAGGCTCTGTAAAGCGCGAATGATACAGGACCACGTTATCTGCTTTGCGCTCCTGAAACCAGTCCCAATAGCCTTGGGCGCGGCCAACTGTATTAGCGTAGATTATCAACGGCTCGCCCTTTAGGCCCCGCTCCAAAATGGCCGCCACATCGGCCGCAAATTCGGCCCGCCCGGCCCGGTGCAGGTGCAGGCGCGTCCGGGTTGAGTCGGAGGGGTCGTCCCAGATTTTGGAAATAGCGGAACCCGAGAGATTATACAGCTCGCGGGCCGACTCGGGAAGCGTAGCACTCATCAGCAACACCGGTACGCGCAGGATGCGTAATGCCCGTAATAGCACTACCAGATTGCGCTGCGTGAAATCGTCGTAAAAGTCAGCCTCGTCGATTACTAGACAGGCGTGCGCCAGGTTCCAGAAAGTGGCATGATGGTCTTCGCGGCTGGCTGTCAAAGCCATGCAAAGCTGGTCGATGGTTGTAACGGTGGCCGCAGTTTCCAGCAGGCGGGCGTAATCCAATTCCTGCCGCCAGGCGGCGCGGGCAGCCCCCGGCAGTTGTTCAGCCGCCCGCTTTTGAGCCAGGTGCCAGGCACTGGAGTGGTAAATACCCGTATTGCTGAGTTGTTCGGTGGTGGCCAGGTATAAAGCGTTGGCTGTGAAACGTGTCGGCATGGCCCACACCAGGCGGTCGGCTCGCCCGGTCGTTATCTGCCGCTGTGCCCACAGCAGCGCCGCATCGGTTTTTCCCGCCCCGGTAGGTGCTCGCAACAAAGCCAGCGGCTCATCCCATAATTGCGGAATAAGTTGCTGCACACCTCTCCTATTCCATCCCGAAGGAAACTGGTAGCGAAAAGGCCCCAATACTGGCACGGCCGCCGTGTTTTTGTCAGTGTGTTCTTCGCGGGCGCTAGCCGACGGTCAGCCAGGCGCAGCACTGCCCGCAGTCCCCCGTAACGGTAGCGCCACTTAATAGCCCGCTCAAACGTGACATAGAGGCTCTCGCCGACCCCTATGTCGGGTCGCACCGAACCGCTCAACTTCCAAAGCCGTTGCTTAAACGGCGAAAATGTCGGGTCATCCTTCCAACGGTCCTGGTAGCGGGTGCCTAGCTTGCCATGATGGGCGGCAATGGCTACCTCAGCTTCTGGTGGCAACCAAGCAGCATCAGGGGCTTTGCGCAAGCGTACCAGCGAGTCAAACTCGTGGCGCACTTTGGCCTTGCGTAGATGAAGGCCCGCTACTCTGCCGGTGCGCTGGTAGGCTTCGAAATCAAGCCGGCACGCCTGCTGCCAGCGCAGATGCTGCTTCCCGGCATCGTGCCAGCGGGCGCAGGCATCGGCCAGCGTCAGCAAGTTGTTGCCGGTCTGAATGCCGTACTTGACCGCCAGAAATGGGCGGGCGGCCAGTATCCGCGCCGCTTCGTCGCGCACGTGGCGCGTGTGGTCAGCCAGCGTGATGCCGTTGGGTTTAGCGAGCGGTTCCATTGGCCAAAGTAGCTAGGTGGCTATTTGGTGGCTTTAGAGGGCTTCACACTTTCCTCAAAGGCCGCCGTAGTTTGCAGGGCCGCGCCCGGAGCCGGGTCGTAGAGCGCATTGGCCGCCAGAAAACCCAGGGCCTTGCGGTAAGCCACCGCCGTGCCATCGCCGGTTTCGGCTGTGTCATCACCCAGAAAATAAGTGGCTCCCCGCGCTTCCAACTCGGCCAGAATATTGCGCTGCTCCGCCGTATTGGCTTTAAAATAGCGGCAGGCCTTACGCGAAAGGCGCGTATCGAACACCAGCAGCACCTGCTGCGGCTCGCCACTCACGGCATTGCGGGCTTGGTTGGCATAGTCGGTGAGGGCCGCCGTAGCCTCCAACGCCAGCCGAATACGGCGCTTGCGCTCGTCTTCGCTAATGTGGCGCACGTACTCGGTGCGCACATGTAGCTCGTTTTGGTAGCTGAACCGCTTGCGAATACCCACGGCGCTCACGTCCACGAAGAAGCTCATCAGCATCCGGTCGTCCTGCGAGAACTCGCGGGTAGCCACGGCTTGCCCTCTGCTTTCGCCCTCGGCCTCCATTTTCAGGCGGATAAGCAGGTCGCGCCCGATGCTGCTCGACTCCAGTGCCACGGCCGGCGTGGCCGATAAAGGGGCTGTGCGCCGCCCCGAGTAGGTTTCTTTAGAAGTTTGCAGGAAGCCGCCGAGGTCGGCCCGCAAATCGGTTTCCACCACGTTGGTCACGCCATCGCCGTTCGATACATAGGTTTCGCCCCGCGCCTCATCGTCGGCATTGAGGCGGTCGAGGGCCGAAAACAACGCGTGGCGCTGCATTTGTCCCGAAATGTACACGCGTCCATCGGGCCGTCGCTTAATAGATGACGCATTGCCCAAGAGCTTTTCGCCGGCATTGGCGATGTGGTCACTCATGGGGGCCAGCATTGTAACGAGAATTCCTTTAATAGTCATGGCGTGGAGTGGTTAGTCGTTGGAGTGTTCGGGGGTGTAGTCGTCTGGCAGGTTGGCAATTATATCATCGGTGCTTTCCGGCTCCTCGGTCGTTGCTACCGCTTTCCCCACGCTGCGCAGACGCATATAAGCCGTTAGTAAGTGTTTAGCTTCCAGGTGTTCAATCTCACCCGTGTTAGTGGCATCCACAAAGCGTCGGGCCGAGGCGGGAGCCTCATCCAGCAACAAGCGGCCCGCCTGAATCAAGACCTGCGAAATCATTTCCTGGGGCGTTTTAGCCCTAGCGCCGCGCTTTCCAGTACCACTAGAATTTTGGCCTTCGCTTCCTTGATTTGCTGCTCTTTGGGCTTTCCCTTTTTAGAGGGAACTCTTCGGCTTCGGATTTGGCGGCAAAATAGGCCGTCCGGTTTAGCCAGCGCCCTAGCTCGCTGGCTGACTGCACAATGTCTTTGTCCATGTGGCGAAAGTATTCGGTGAAAAGTGGAGCTATTTCCGTAGCGTATTCCGCTCGAGAAGCCATAAAATCGATAAAAGCAGCCGAATTAAAGCTTTGCAGAAAGCGTCCGGCCATCAGACAAAACGTTTTGAAAGCCGGCTTGCCAAAAGGCGTACTCGCACTTTCCAGCTCCGAGTAGAGTGTAGTGCCCAGGTATAGCGAATCCACGATTTTAGTGAGGTCGTGCTCCAGGGCCAGGCGCGTCGTATGGTGGTCAAACCGTACCTGGCTTATCTGCTCGTAAGAAATGAGCAGCATCGGTTGCCCGGCCAGGCTATCCAGCACGGCCTTGCCACGTCCCATTTCCTGGGTGCGCCGCGCCCACCGCCCAATGGCCCCAAGCAGCCCAACCGGACCAAACACGCCCGCATCGCGGGGTGCATCGGGGTAATTACCCGAATGAAGCATTGGCCGCCGGTATTCCGGGGCCGGTGGCTTGGGCGGCGCATCCTTTTTGCTGGACGCTTTAGGTTTGCTGATTTCGGGCTTTGGCAATGCGCGTTCGCGAGTACGCATCAAATCTTTGCCTTCGGCCACCCGTAATTCATCAAAAACCTGGATGAATCCTATCTGGTGAAGCAAAGGCAAATCAGGAATGATTACCGTATTTACCCCTGGCCATGCAGCTGGCTTGTAAGGTGTAACCGCCGTAATTAAGGCGCAGGCCACTTCCAGCAAGGTGCCGGTTGGGGGCTTTGCGAAGCAGTACCATTGTTTATTTTGGCTGTGGTAGGTGCGAAAGAGCGACTCAGCGTAGTGGATGCCGTTAGTAATACCGTACCACGTAGCGACTTCACTGCCTCTTGGGCATTACGAAAAGTATCCTTGGCATTCCCGTCGGTGGTCACTAGGCTGGGGTATAAGTAAATCCCTTGTGCCGCTAACCCTGCCGACTGCACCAACTGGGGTTTATCCGTCAATTCAGCCAAGCGAACAGGCTCAAATTTGAGTACGGTATCGTGGAGCGAGTTATCGTTGGTGCGCATCCGAAAATGGCCTAATCCGGTTTCGATGGCCAGTATTAGTGCCGCCCGTAGTTCGGTTTCGGTCAAGGCTACCGGTACCACACCCCGGAAAGCCTGGTAGATGGCCACTGCCAAGCCGTAGCGGGAATACGGGTGTAGCAATTCGGCGCTGAGGTCGGCGAGGACGAAGCTGCCTATTGCCGGGGTAGCAACTGTCGCCGAGGCAGGCAGTTGCGAGACAGTGTCAAACAGTCCAAATTGGCTGCTGGGAGCGGAAGCGGTTTTCTTACTCATGCCAGTCGATTTCTACCCACCCATCATTGGAGCCCAAATACAGCGGAGCAGCCGGGTCGGCTAGCGCGGCCCGTAAGACTGCCGCCAGTTCGGGCGAGGTTTCGATACCTACACGGTAGGCACCCTGCGGCTCCACGTAGCCCCGTTGCGTCGGGCTGGAATAGTACTGCGGAAAGTGGGGGCGCAATACCGTCAGGTGAATATCGTCATCAACCTTAAAGTCATTCAACGCCGCCGCATCCTTACGGGCCCCTGCTTTCTCATTCACCTTAACCCTGCCACCTCGCTTGGCATTCATCAGAGGAATAGCTTGTGCATCGTAGTTGCGACTACCTTCTACAAACGTATTGCCCCGCAGGTGCTGCGTCCATAAGTCATCGTAGTGCAGCAGCGGGGCACTACCATTACCCCAAAGCGCACATGCCACTGTAATAAGCTGCGAAAGCCTACACCCGAGGCCAGGGCCTTCCATTTGTACTTCTTCTCCAACACTTTGATAAGCTGGCCGCGCTCGACTTCCCCTATATGCCAGCCCAGCGCATTTTCCAGTGCTCCCATTAGCATAGCTTCAGTTGGCTGTGACTGGCTGGTATAATACTTACCCGGAAGCTTGGCCACCATAGAAAGCGGGGCTAAGGAGCTAATTTCCAGAATGGCTGATTCGGCAAAGTCAGGCGGTGAAAGTAAGAGGTCGAGCGGCAAAGGCTGCATAGAACGTGGCGCTAGAGGTTTGGAGAAGCAAGGTAGTGTATTTCTTCTGCCGTGCTGTATTAGAGGCTAAGGTATTGCCAAAAATTTGCCCGGCGACGTGCAAAGAGCGTTATCTTTGTGGGGCGGCGCGGAATTGAAATTGCTGTATTAGCGAATAGGGTATCAATCGGACCGAGCACGGGCAGGTTATTTCGGTAGCCTGCCCGTCAGCAGCAATCTGTTTTTTGAATCAATGGAAAACCTCAACCCTACCCCCGACCTCGACGTGAGCCAGCTCAGCGCGGTAGAGCTACAGCGTCTCGGTGTGACCATTGCGCAGGTGCGGGCAACATATGCCGACCCAGTGACGGTAATTGAGCCGGATGCCGCATCAGACTTTCCGAGGGTATGGCGTTTGTTTGGGTTTATAGGCACTGGTCGGTTTCTTTTCGTAGCTTTGGAATATGATGGAAGCACCGGAAAATTTGCAGCCCTCGGAGTCAAAGTCGCCAGCACCGTTGATGAAGTCCGATACTACCTCTGCGGGAGTGGAGCGGTCTAACCCCTTCCAAGGCCCTGATGCGGCAGATGCCTGGCAGCGTCTATTGGCCCAACCTGGCCGGGTCGTCACCCGCGAGGACATGATGCGCCGGGTGCAGGAACAGGCCCAGCGAAAAGCCAGCGAGTAAGCGTTTTGAAGAAGCCGCCCAGCGCGGCTTTTTTCATGCCCGCACTACACCAGCGCCCCGCACCCAATGCCCGTGGAGTGCCCTACGCCCACCTCCCAGGCAAACCCAATCTGTTCAGCGCTGCCGCTCACCAGCACCGGGCAAATACTGCCGCGGCACTGCACCTGCTTGTAGCGGAAGAGTTTGCTCTTGGCCGAAGCAATAAACGCTGGGTCGAAGCGCACGGCGGCCCCGGCATCAGCCAACCCGGCTTGGCGCAGCTTGTGGCGCAAGGTGGCGGTGAGCAGCTCGTCGGCCAGCTCGTGGCCAGGCAGCAAGTGGTCGGCAGGCTTACCCTTTTCCACTTCGTGCTTGATGAACACGGGGCTGGCCACGCGAAAAGGCTGCTCGCCCGCGGCAAACGCGGGGGCGCGTTGCAGGCGCACGTCGCGCACAGCGAGGCCCAGGTCCAGGGCCGGAGCCCGCACCACACCGCTCACTAACTCCTGAATCAACGTCTCATCAGGGCGGAAATAAACCAACTGGCCCCTTCCGCAAAGCGGATGCCGCCGCGACCGGCCCGCCCACCGTGCAGCCAGCCATACGAGTAGAGCGACAGGCCCGCATGCAAGGCTTCGTTATGGCCTGCCCAGCGATGAAAAGCACTTTTTAGCGTGGGTAAGTAGTCAAAGGGAATGACCTGGGAGGCGCTGAGGTACACGTGTAGTCGCAAGGCAAGTAGCTAAAAATAATGGGAGTTCAAAAAACGTGTTTTGCCAATTTTGTTAGCGCAAGGTAGCTGCCAATTATTTAGATTTCCTATGAGTAGACTATAAAATATTTTATCTGTAGCTCAGGTAATGCTACCCTACAGTTGACGCTCGGCTCGCAGTAGCGTCGCGACCGGTGCGCGAGCAGTGTCGATTGCTAGGCGTCAGCCCCAGCGGCTACTATGTGCGTGGTAAACGCGCCGACTACGGCCGAACAAGTACTTCCCGCCTGGCAAGTGGCGGCCCTATCGGGTACGACCCAGCGCGCGTTCACCATCCATGCCGGCCGTTCTGGTCAACACCGGCTGCGTGCAGGCCACGCGGTGGGCTGGAAGCGTCTGTGCGGCTAGCTCAGCGCCAGTGGTTTTCGATTATTCTGCACCCGCGCCAGTTCCTGGCCCCGCGCACCACTCAGGTCGACCCGCAGGCCGTGGCCACCGCCAATAAGCTCGCCAGCTGGCCTGCCCCCACCGCCCTCACTAAATCTAGGCCAGCGACAGCACCTACCTGGCCCTGGCCACGGGCACTGGGCCTACCCGGCCTGCTGGCGCGCCGCCTTCTCCTGGCAGGTGGTGGGGATTGGGAGCCAATTCCTGACTATGGCTGTGCTTTTACGCCCTAGAAGCCGACTGTAACTATAGTCGACAAAATGCCAAGCTACCAGGAATAAGGAGTTTTAGGCTACCTCCAATAAAGATTTGTAATGTTTTGCAGCAAAAAAACTTTACATTTGCAGCGCTTTGTCTGCTCAACATCAGGTGAAGAAGGGGTTATGACTAGACCGACTACCGCGCGCCAAAAGATGCTCCATCGCTTGCAAAAGCTGGAGCCTGGCTCCCTAGTGCACTACCACGATTTTGCAGACCTCGGCATCGCGCCGGGTACAGTCGCGGTAACCCTGAGCCGACTACGCCAGACAGGCGTCGTGCAACACGTAATGAAGGGTACTTATCGCCTACCCTTGCAGAGCCGGTTTGGACCAGTTCCCGTTTCCGAGCAGCAAGTGATGCAAGTACTACTCCAGACCTCCGCCAAACAGCTGCGCGGGTATCCAACCGGGGTAACTGCCTTCAACCGGCTGGGCTTGACGACGCAGGTAGCGCAGGAAATCGAAATCGCTACCCCCCGCCCTGGCCGGCCCAGGAAAGTCGGGAACGTGCGGGTGCGCTTCGTGCAAAGCCGTGGCGAGGTGAAGCTGGCCGATGTCGGCCTGCGCCAAGTGCTGGATGCCTTGCGCCGCATTAAGCGTTTGCCCGATACCGCCCCGGCTACGGCCCTACTGCGCTTGCGGGAGCAGGTGAAGCACCTGTCAGCGGCGGATAAGACCCGATTGGTGCGCCTAGCCCAAGCCTATAATCCGGCTACCCGCGCCCTACTAGGCGCTATCCTGGAAGAACTGGGCGAAAACAAGCTGACGGCCAAGCTGCAAGCCAGCTTAAATCCATTGACTACGTACAAGCTAGGGTTATCCGACCTGGCGCTAGCCAACCGCGCGAAATGGCGAATCCAATGACCTTGCACCGCGAGGAGCGGGCCTTCCGAAACCTGATTGTAATTACGGCCACTGCGCGGGGGATGCGGCAAAGCTTCGTCGAGAAAGACTACTGGGTAACGTGGGTGTTGCGTAATCTAGCCGACTCTGCGTTGGCAGCGCACGTGGTCTTTAAGGGTGGTACCTCGCTCTCGAAAGCGTATGGCTTTATTGAGCGGTTTTCGGAAGATGTCGACTTGGCCGTCATCTTGCAGCCAGAGCAAACGGACGGGGCCCGGAAAAAGCTTATCCGGGATATCCACAAAACGGCAGTGGGCGATTTGCCGGAGGTAGAGGTAGCGGGCTCAACCAGCAAGCGGGGCATAACCGCTTGGTGTATCACCGCTACCAGCACCTATTTATCGACCCTGCCCCTGTCACGACTGAGCATATATTATTGGAAATAACTGCCTTCGGGGAGCCCGAGCCACATGGTCCGCGCCCGCTGATTTCTTACCTGGGACAGCAATTGCTCGACCAGGGGCAGACGGACATCGTGCACGAGTACGGCTTGGAGGCCTTCGACTTCAACGTCTTGAGCCTGAGACGTACGTTTGCCGAGAAAATTATGGCCTTAGTCCGGTCTTCCTACGAGGAGGACCCGATTGCGGCGACCGGGCGCAAGGTGCGCCATCTCTACGACTTACATCAGTTGGCTCGCCAGCCGGAGGTAGCCGACCTGCTGACGGGACCGGGCTTGTTTCAGCAACTAGTGGCCGTGCAGCGCGATGATGCGGCAGCCGGCGTAACTGGTCCCACGCGCGAGTGGAAAACCAAGCCGCTGAGCAGTTGCTGGGCTTACACCGCCGAGGCCGCTAACCTGCAACAGCTCCAGCAGCCCTTTGAAGCAGATTTGCCGGGTCTACTCCATGGAGCTCTCCCTCCGTTTGACCAGGTGCTGCACACGATGCAGACGATTGCCCGGCTGTTGCGCGTCTACGACGAACGATAGCGGAGGCAAGGTAGCAAATCCTCCCTTGCCGGACTCAGCCGGCCCTGAGTCTACTGCTTTCGTGCCAATCGCTGAGCAAAAACGAATGGGTTCACGAAGGGCTCAAATGCCCAAGCCAGAACTAAGCAAAGAAGCAGAGAAAGCTTTATCCTATGTTGGCAAAGTACTTTTTGAATCCGCGCCCAATGAGTTGAATGGGTTCACAAAGGGTTCAAATCACTGGTTGCTCGTACTGCTTTCACCGCGTATTTGGCGACTGTACTGGCCGATACGCCTACTGATTTGCTAACGGCATAGTTGGATAGCCCCTGCTGCTTCAATTCCCGTATTCGCTCGATAACAGTGGCGCTTTTGGCGGGCGGCCCCATCTGGGCGCCCTCTGCCCGGCGACGGGCCATACCCGCCTTGGTGCGCTCGCTGAGGCGTATGCGTTCCTGCTTAGCCAGCGTAGCTAAAATAGAAATGATAGCCTCCTGAAAGAGCCCGACTGAGTCGAGGTATTGCTCCGTAAGCGACTTATAGCCTACGCCCCAACCTTGCAGTTGATTCAGATATTGCAGGGTTGGTAGCGCGCCCTCGCGGCTGAAGCGGTCCAAGCTCCAGAACAGCACCAAGTCAAAACGCCGTAGGTGCGCATCAGCGAACAAGGCCTGAAATTCAGAACGTTTCCCCGTGCCGCCCGACTCGTGTTCCACATACTCTTTGTAAACGGTGTAGCCGTAGGCCTGCGCAAAGCGCCGCAGTTCGGGCAACTGGTTCTCGGTGCTCTGACCTTTATCCTTGGTCGAGACACGGGCGTAAAGGGCGACAATTGTCATGCCCGGAAGGTACTCCAATAAGGGTCAGCGAGAAATCGCCGGAAAAAGTGCCCCTGCGTGTTGGAAACGCCCTATCGAAAACCATCCAATAAGGGCCCGTGGCTATTGCAGAACTCCATCGAGTACCCCAGGCCCGGCCAGTAGCGACCAAATCGGGCGCGCAAACTGGCCTTGGGCCTGCTTTTAGCAGGTCCTGGTGCTACCTGCGACCGTCTGTCGAACGAGCGAGCGCGTTCTGCAACAGCCACGCCCGGTAAAAACAGGAGTTGACCAGCATCTCTCGCGGAGGCAACCCTTCTTTCTCTTTCGCCAGCTGACGCCCGAGGGGCAACTGCGCCAGTGGTCGAGCAAAGCAGCTGGGGCCGCCACCTCACTAAGTCGGCGAGGAGCAACCGGCGGGCCGCTGCCGGGCCTTGGGCCGCTGGAACTGTTCACCGAGCTGGGCACTCAGCCCCTGCGCCCGCGCGGCGCCGGGTGGTACGGGGCCGCCGCCGCGCCCGAATGCCACCGCCGGAACGGCGCCTAGCTTCGCGGCAGGTACGGCGACCACCCTGCCAAGCTCGGTCAGGGCTACAGGCCCTGAAAGAATTCGGCCAGGGAAATTCCGTAGTACTGGCACAGCACCGCCAGCGTGGCCACCCGCATGTTGGTCTTGCGCGCTTCGAGACGGGCGACGTGAATGCCGGTGGCGTCATACACCTCCTGTAGGGTAAGCCCCCGTGCCCGGCGCAGGCGCTGCAACCGGTGCACGATTTCGAGCGGGAGCGGGTCAACAGGGGAGGCTAGCATGGGCCGCCAAAGTCCGGCCCATCCCCGCCGCTCACAAGGACACATTTGTCATTATTCGCTGGGTCCAGCTTATCTTTGCCCGGCAGGCCTCCGTGTCGTTGCGCTCGGGTCTAGTAGCGCCCTGTTCCATGAAGTCCCCTCTCCCTATCCCCTCCAAAGCACCGGCCGGGTGCGTGCCCTTCGCACAAGCGACGCCCGAGCAGCGCGCGAAGGCCCAGCGCGCCGTCTGGGAAGCGTTGCAAGGAAAGTTTCCTCCCATTCCCAAGGTAACGTGGGCCAACGCCCTGCAGGTCCTGCAACCCGATCTGTGGGGAGCGCCCGACAGTATCTCGCTTGACGCGCGCGACCTGGCCCGCGTGGCGCACCACCTGGACGCCCTGCCGGCCGTCATCACTGCCCGGGCAAGGCAGGGACTGCCCAGGCTCTATTTTGGCCGGCAGCCCATGAACTGCCCGGACGAGGTCCTCGGCGCCCTGGCCGAGCTCGAAGCCGACCCGCGGCGGGCGGCCCCGCGGTGTACCAGTTGGTTACGGGATGGCCCGGCGCCACGCCGAGGCCGAAAATTTAGACTGGTCCAAGGTCCCACACCCCGCGAGCAGGACGGCACGGACCCGGACCAGGCCCGCGCGGCGCTCCTGGCGCGGGTAATGGCGCTGGACCGCGCCCGCGGCGAGCCGGGCGCCGCCTAGCGACCCGCGTGGCCACGCGAGCGGTGGGAAACGCCGGCCACCGCCGTGGCGCACGCGCACGGACCCACCCGCAGCTGTGCGCCAGGTCAGACAGGGGTAAGCCAACGAGCTGCCACGGCGGCAGGTCCAGCCAGCGGCCAGGCGTACGTGGGTACGTTTTTCCCGCCCTACCCAGGCGCGGCCCTACCTTTCGGATGCCCGGTCCTGCGCCTTTTCCACGTCCCTACGCACGTCCTGCGTCCGGCCCTTTGGGGCCAGCGCCGCGCCTAGCCGCTGGATGGAACGGCCCACTGCCTCCTTCCGGCCGCCGGTTATCGCGGGGGCTTTTTCCATGCTGGGCTGGAACCCGGTGGCTTCGGTGTGTCGGTTCAGGCCACCGTCCAGGCGGAGCCGGGGCAGCTGGCTGACGCGGCCCGTGCGCCGGTAGCCATCCGGGTCGGGCGGGTGGTTACCCTGCTCGGCGTTGCGTTCGATTTGCCCCAGGGTAGCCTAGCACACCTGGGCGTACTGCCTTTGCTTGGCAATCGCTTTCACTCGCGCCGGGTCCAGGGGTAAGCTGGGGTCGGACTTGGAAGGGAGCCGGGTAACCTGCATGTCGGGCCTCGCCTCCGGGGCCACCTGCTCCGAGGTCAGCAGTTTTTTCTCTTTTCGGTTGGCCGCCGCCTGGCTGGTTATCTCCGCTTTTTTCTGCGCTACCAGTTGCGGTCGCGTCGGCTCTGGCCGGCTGAGCTCGCGGGAAACGACGTGCCCAAACTGCCCTTCCAGCTGAGTGACGGCTTCGGCCTGGAACGGCACGCGGCTAAACCGGTCGGCCCGACCCAAGGGTTGCGCGTGCTTTTCTGGTCGGCGTCGCGGGCCGAAACCAGCCCGTGGAGGGGGGTTGCAGGCCCTCCTTTTTCTCGCCCGGCACGCCCGCGTCGGTGCCCCGGTTTTTGCGTTCCGGGTGGAGGGTGGCCGCCCAAACCAGGTTGGCCTCGCCCAGCTCTCTTCCATTTTTGAGAGGAACGTTTTTGGCGTAGCGGTCCCTCACGTGTTGGGGGTACCGCGCGAGTGCCTGCGGGTCGTTGCCAATCAGCCGCAACTCCTCGGCGCTCAGGTGCAGCACCCGCGCGGGAAAGTGGGGGTCGTCTTTTCCCAGTCCCCTCCCGTTGCCGTCGAGCAGTCCCACTACCTCGGCCGCCGTCCGGGGCACAGTACCGGGGGCTCCAATGAAGGTGGCTTCACTTCCAACCGCCTTGGCTTCTTTCCCCAAGTAGTTCTCACAGCACTGCGAGCTGCCGGCGTTAGGGTACACGAGCCGGCCGTTGGTTTTCGGGTTAAGTACGTTGGCGTATAACAGCAGTTGAGAGAAGGCAAAGCAAGGAAAGAGGGCGGTTGCCGCCCCGGCTGTAAGGCCGAAAAAGCGCCGGTGCCTCCGGGGTCACCCCGCCGGTTGTAAGACCAAAATAGCTGGAAGGCTGTGCGGGCTGCAAGCGCCTTTTCTTCCCTGCTGCCTTCCCCGCTGCCGGAGAATTCGAGTGAAAACTACGCCTTGGGCGGAACGGCTGGCGTTGTAGAAGCGAGCGGTACCAACTTGGGGGGAACCGGCGTCACCGCTCGGCGGGGCGTAGTCTTGGGCAAGGGCACCGAGTTCGTTTGGAGAAACTCGCGCAGCTTCCTGGCCAACTCTTGGTCGCGCCTGTTGGTGGATAGCTCCATCTGTTTGTCGTAGCTGCCTGCCGGCAAGTTGCCTACTTTTACAGACAGGGCGGTTGTCAATCCCGGGTGATGAAGGCTTCTAAATTCACCTTGAACAGCTGCTCGACCATCGGGGCTAGCAGGATAGTTTCGACCGTACCCTGGTGCTGTAACATGTTGGCTTCGATTTGTTCCAAGTAGTCGTAGGTGGTCTGCTGCTGCTGCTGTAAAAAGGAGTAGAGGTTTCGCTCCCACCCCCGAAGTAGCGAAATCAGCCGGTTGCCAATGTCTACGTTTTGCGCCCGGATGGCTAGTGTTTCCTCGTCCACTTTTAGCGCCACGCTGGCCAATCCCTTCGGCTGCTCCTTCGTGGGGTTGAGCCCGGTGGTCGCGAAATAAGCTACCGCCGCGCTGGCATAGGCCCGCTTGCTCAGCTTGAGTTTTTTGGAGTGAACCGTTAGCAAGCGGTCTGCTTGCGCCGTGAGCTTGAGCGAAGGCGCTGGCTGTTCGGCGGGCGATTGCTGCGGCGGCCGCCCTCTTTTTCGTTTGGCTGGTTCCATTAGGAAAAGGTGGATTAAAAGAATTTATAAATCTTATTTTAGTGCTGATTTACAGCGTTTTGCATTATATTATCCACTGTTTTTCGTAACTGCTAGGTATTTAGAGGCTGTAAAACGTGCAAAAACCATTTAATAAATCTGCTTTTGGTACTGACTATCAATGCGGTAGCTCATTTTATCCACCGTAAAACCCTGTTTTCCGCTGATAATCAAGGCGGTAGCGTTGATTTCAGGCCCTCCTCTCGCTAACTATAACTAGGGCTATTGAATTGGAAACCCAATGTTGTCCCCAATCTACGGGAAGCCGGCCCTACTTCCTACTCCGGCGGCCTACTATACTGACTAGGGCTATTGGCTTCTACGAGCTTCCCTACACTACGCTGGCACCTTCACCCCCTGCCGACTACTGCCGACTACTGCCCTTCTCCCAGGCGGCGATTTTCTCCCTTCCCTGGCTTGACTGCTATCCCTGCCTCAACCCGTTTCCCCGCCCGACTAGCTTGTAAGATTTTTTCGACTAGCTCCGAAATCACTACCCCTGCCGCTTCCTGTGCTGCCGGGTTTTTTGCCGCTGCTGCTTGTTGCTCTCCTGCCGACTTGCCCCCTTCCGCCTTTCGCCTCACGCCGGTTTCTTCCCTGCATCGGGCATTTCCTCCCTACCGCCCAACCTAGCGCCCCTCGCCCCCACCTACTCGCTCCAACTGGCTCCTGACCGAACTACCCGACCAGTACGCCGTTCCCCATTTTGGCCCGGCACCTCTCCGGCTCACTCGTCCCCCTGCTGCGGTTGTTCCTCCTTCTACTGCGGGCCAGCGCTCCATTTCTCCGCCTACGGACATTCCATCTACTACGACTCCATCCACTACCCCTGGCGCTACTCCCGCTGTTTTTGCTGCCGAGCCACCCCGTCACCCTCTCCCTGCCCTCCCCTTTTCTACTGGGTAAATCTTCTCCGTGGCTCCGTTCGCTCCCCGACTAGCTGAGCCACTACTGCCCCCAACCTGCCTTATTCCTTTTTCAGCCAGCGTACCTATTTCCGATTTCCTGACGCTGGCCCTTCACCCCCTTTTTACCCGTCCCCGCTCTTTTCCTTCGGAGTGGTTTCGAGTCTTTTCTTTCACGACCGATTCTGCTGCTCATCCCTATTCCGGCTCGACGGTTCATCACCGGTGTCGTCGCTTTTTCTCCAGCTGCTCCTCCCCCTACCCGTGCAGTTGTTGCTGGCCTTTCTGCCTACGACCAGCTCCTTTTTTGCCCAACTGCTTTTTAGCACCCTCCTGAATTTTTGACGCTGGCCACTTTCTCACCTTGACCGATTTTCAGCCAGCTTCCCACTTTCACCCCCGCCCATTTTTGCCGTTCCCCTCTCCGGCAGCCTCTTTCCAAAGTTGAGCTGCGTTGCCGTTGCCTTACCTCCTCGTTTTGCATCAGGCCCTTGTGTTTTGCTTTCGACGGGCTCGCTCCTTTTCGTTCGTTTCGCCTCCTCCTCTCCCTGCTCCCCCTCTCCAGTAAAGCGCTACCCCCGCCTTTTTGAGTTCCCCTCCTTACCTCGGTCCCGCTCTTTTCGACTTGTCCCCAAAACTCAGCCGCCCCAAACTCTACGCTACCCCGACTCCTGCCCTCTTTCAACTCCGGTCCTTTCTTCCTTCACTCACGCCTACCGCTCCCTGCGCTCCTCGCCGCAAAACAAACCCATCCGCTACCACTGCCTCGCCCGCAAAGCACCCTTTCGTTTTTTTAGCGCTACCCCGTTTTTCCTCCCCTCCCTTTTTTACCTGGCTTCCATTTTCACCCGGCCCACCAGTACACCACCCCGCCCTTTTTCCGCCGACCAGCTATTCTGAGCCTGCCCATTTTTTTCCTAGTGCGCAACATTTGGCTGCCTGTCTTTTCTGACTATCTGGCAAATTTTTCTTCCCTGCCTTTTTCCTCCCCGCCACTTTTTGCTCCTACCCATTTTTTTTCGCTACCCCTCGTTTTTCCCTTGGCTCTACGTTCTACCAACCCGTCTTTTCCGGCCCCGGCCTACGCGAACCTGCTTTCACCTGGCCCAGATTTCTAAAGCTCCCCCACCAAGTGGTTCCCATCCTTTCCCCCCTCGAACCACTGCCCCCCTGCCACGCGATCCCTGGACTACTACCTGCCTGCACCACTGCTTCCAATCCGCGGTTCCCGAAATTTTCAGCCGCTGCCTTCCGGCCCTACCGACTAAAAAATAGGCCGTGGGGAAAAGAAATATTTTTCAACTTCGGGCTTTTTCTGCCGGCCGTCACTGCTCATTTTTGGGCCAGCTTCCCACATTTCACACCGCCCCTTTAGCTGTTTCCCCCGCCGGCCGCCGCTCGCCAACTGTGAGCTGCCCCCGTTTTGCACCGGCAACTCGTTTACCCCCACCCCCCTGTCTTACCTGCCCTGCCGACGCCCCATTTTTCCAAAAGATCAACGCCCCCACTTTTTGCGCTGTTGGCAAGTGGCGCCACCCCACCCGTTCACAGTTCCTGCTTTTTCGCCTGCGTCCCCCCACTCAAACGGCCCTCAACATTTGGGTTGCCCCGCCTCCGGCTCCCTCCTTCCTCCGGCTGAGGTGGTTTGGTTTCGCGGCACAGCATCAGGCTTTAGGGAGCAGCAGAAGAGCGCATCAAAAAGTGTGGGACAATTCCATTCTCCGGTCAGTACTGGCACAACCGCAAGTATTGATTTCATAATCTGGAATCCCTACTGATGGCCGCTTAACCGTAACTGCCCCACACTTTTGATGCTCTCCACTTACCTTTCGGCAACATCCTTCCTGCTATGACCCCGAAGCAAGCCGAGCGTCTCCGCCAGAAGATTACGGACATCCGGCGCGTCCTGGCTGCGGAGAAGCGCAAGTTTGGGTGCTACGATGATAGCCGGGGGCTGCGCTACTTTCCCACCCGGTACTACGTGCAGCTCGGCGACTTCAAGAGCGGCCTCACCTACCTGCGTTGGTTCCATCGCAATTTCCCTGATGATGCGGGCTTTCCCGACTTTCTCTTCGAGTGGACGATCATCCTGTTTAGCAACGGCAGGCTTCAGGACGCGGCACAGAAAGCACGCGCAACCTACCGCGCGGACACTCACCTGCTGGCTAGCTTCTTAGGTAGACCTATCACCCCCGCTGAGCCGTGGGAGGAGGCGCCGCTCGACGCTGCCTCCTACGCTGCTTATTTCAACTCCCTTGGTGGGCAAGCCGCCCTGGTAGACTTTGGGGAATGGCTAGCCGCGCTCACGCTAACGGAGACATTCCTCGCCGACGCAAGCCATTTCATCGACCTGAATCGACAATTGCACGAGGAAACTGACCCGGAAAGGCGGCGCTCCCTCGTGCAGCAGCTTTACCCGGTCAGCTCGGGGAACAGCGATGAGTAGTCTGGGATTGTGTTAGATGAACTGTGTTGAATAGCCGATATTTAAGCGAAATTTTTGGTAAAATCAGCGTGGTAGGGTACACCGGATTTGACAATGGCAAAGGCTTGCTTGAGGAGCTTGTTGCAGACGGCAATCAGCGCCACTTTGCCATTTTTACCCTTCGCTACTAATCGGTCGTAGAGCGCTTTACATGCTGCGTTGAATTTGATGGCGGCGAAGCTGCACATAAAGAGTTTGCCGCGAATCAAGCCGCCGCCCATCTTCGTGATACGGACTTTGCCCCGCACGCTGGTGCCGGAAGTGTACTCGCGGGGCGAGAGGCCGGCTTTGGCAATGAGCTGGCGGTAGTTGTCGAGGCGCGTGAAGCCGCCGGCAAATAAGAGGAGCAGGCCAGCTGTCTTGCGACCGATGCCCGGAATCGAGCGTAAGAGCGTCATTTCCCGGCTGAAGCGCGTTTCCAGCAGAGTTAATAACTCGGTTTCGAGCGCCTGCACCTGGTCATCGAGCAGCTGCCAGGTCTGCTGGAGCCATTGTTGAGCCAGGTGGCTAATCACGGGCTGACGCTGCAAGGCCTCCAACAAGTTGCTCACCATGGTTTTCTGCTTGAGCAGCTGTTCGGTCACCTGCTCTAACTGGCGACATTCGACCAGTACCGATTCCGCTGGTTGCCAGGGTTTAACTGCTTGTTGTTGGCCATAACGCAGCAGCCAGTACGCATCTTTACGGTCCGTTTTGCTCTTGCCCAAGTGAATTTGGATGAAGCGCCGGATGATGAGCGGATTGAGCACCGCCACCTGGCCCCCCTGCTCGTGTAAATGATACGCCAACGCCAGGTAGTAGGTACCTATAGCCTCCATCACGAAGAGACACTGCGCGCCGCATGCGTGGAGCAGTTGGGCAAGCCCGCCTTATCATTGCGCACTTCCAGGTGGCGTACTTGGTGGTCTACGTGATAACAAACGGCCAGCGTGGCTTTGCTTACGTCGAGGCCAACGACGGGCAAGGGAGACGAGGAAACCATGAGCGAAGCAATAAAGAGTGAGAGAAAGGCTGAAAAAGGACTTCTAGAGAATCTTTTGCTATCCTAATACAGGCTCTGATGGCCTCTTGGAACTGTTCAAAGTGCCCTTAGAAAAGAGCGGGGATTGTCATCTAATACGGGCTCGGACGCCCCCTACTGTGAAGAATCTTGTTCCGCCCTTTTCCTTCTTGTCCATCCAAATTACTGCTCTCGTCTGAACATAGGATACTATGATAAAGGGTTGCCAATTAAGCCCCTAATAGAGGGCTTTGTGATGTGCTATACACCTGAGCAGATTCTGTACTGATACTTTCGGTTTCAACTCTTGTGCTATTATCAGCACCACTTATTCATCAGGTTATTTCAGAGAAATACTCACAATTGTTAAAATTTAAACTACGGTAAATATGGCTAGAATTTAAAAAATTTAATCGGTTAAGTTTTTAAGCCGCTTATTACGCCTGCTGCCCAATTAAGGATAAAATACTAATGGAGAGCCTTTTAAATAATAAAACTACGGGTGCTATCTCAACAATTGTTACAATGGTAACCGTGGAAACAAAGGAGCATATTGTGCGCATTGAAACTATTGCTTTTATTTGTGCCATGCGAACTATTGTAATGGCCAACCATAAGGGAGGCACAGGTAAGACAACAAGTTGTCTAAACGTTGCCCAAACCTTGCGAGAGCAAGGACACAGCGTACTGCTAATTGACTGTGATAGTCAATGCAACCTAACCCAAAGCTTTACACTACCCACTCCTTTAGGCAAACGCCTTGATGCGGTATTGCTTGGTCAGGCGAGCCTGTCTGACACGGTGCAGGAAGTAGGGGAGGGTCTGTACCTAGTGCCTAGTTCGCCTGATTTAGCAGAGGCCGAGGAGCGCATCGGCAAAAAGCCAGGTGCCGAATTTGCATTGAAGGAGCTACTCGATGAAGTGGAAGCTATTGATTTCTGCTTGATTGATACACCAGGAGGTCTGGGTAAGCTGACCTATGCTGCTCTAACAGCGGCCACCGCTGTCTTCATCCCTGCACAGCCAGAGTACTATGGTATTGAAGGCCTGGTAGGCCTACTGGATGTGTGTCAGCAGGTGCAGAAGCGACTTAACAAAGACCTGAAGATTGGAGGCCTGTTTTTCACACAGTATAACCGCAACGACCGACGCCGAGCACAGAAGGATATGGTTGCGTTGCTAGAAGCACACCCCGTATTTGGACCTCTAGTTATGAACACTACTATCCGCCCCAATGTAGCGCTAGTAGAAGCCCAGATTGAGAAGGAAAGCATCTTCACTTGGGCTAACCAATCCGCTGGCGCCCAAGATTATACTGCCCTTACGGCCGAAATCCTTACCCGTCTATGAGCACTAAACCTACTTTCGGTAAAAAAGTCCTTTCTTCTATCAACGAGCGAATCGAGCCAGTGCAGGCTGAAAGCCCGGAGCCATTACCTAGTGATGGTGAAGAGCAAACAGTTTGGGTATCATTCACTACTGCTGTGACCCGCGAAACGTACCTCAAGCTGAAGCAAGCCGAGTACTGGGTACCTGGCTTTCTAATGAAGGAGCTAACTGAAGCGGCCTTGGTAAAGGAATTGGCTGCCTATCCCGAAGCCGATAAGCCATTGCCTGATGCATTATTGCAAAAACTACTTCGCACCAGTAAGAAGTTGCGGTAGCAGTAAACGTTTAAAGCTCCTATCGCGATAGGAGCTTTTTTTTTCAATAGCAGTAAAACAGTCAAATAGGGTAGGGGCTAGGCTTCTAGCTGTAGCAGCTGCTGCTCTAATTCGGCAATTTTGCTTTTGACCTGCGCTACAAATGACGGACGAGTATCATCGGTATACAGTAGAGACGTTTGAAAAAATGACAGGCTGTTGCGGGCATCCTCCAACTCACTCTGCAATTTTTTGCGCTGGCTACTTAACGCTTGGTTTGTCCTAGTTTTGGGTTTGGCAGATGTCAATTGGGTTTTTTGATACGCTGGCAAGAGGTAGCCGTCCATCAATGCCTTAAATATGGCACCAGCTGGCTTTTTTACTTTGCCTGCATCTGCCTGTGTCCGTACTGCCTGGAGTACGAAGCGTATATAACCTTCATCATAGGTCCCAGCTTCTAGCTTCTCACGCACGGCCTCCAAGCTCTTATCAGCCACGCCAGCAGCTAGCAGCGCAGTAGCCCAGGCCTCACTCGGAGGTATTAGTTCGGGAAGTGCAGCGCTCGTAGGGGCAAAAAGAAATCGAATTTCTGTGATGACGCGTCCCTGTTTGATTAGCTCGTATGTGAAGGGCAAATCTGTTTGTGCTAGTTCCTCCTGAGCTGGGTCAAGCACTCGGGCGCGAAAGTGGTCGAAGCGGTCAACATATTCATCTTTCAACCCAAGTACGTGTCGTAACTCGCTGACACTAATCGTGCGCTTACCAAAAGCTGCATACTCGCGCAGTAGCCAGTAAATGCGGTGCGAAGCAGGCCGCTTGATTTTAAGCACTTGGCTCAACTGAGCCTTAGTGAAGTTATTCTTCAGCTCTAGCAAATAGGGCTTTAGGTGTTCATTGAATACCGCTTCCACCACGCCCTCGCGCTTCAGGTAATCAATAGCCCCCATTAGTGGACGGTTCTTAATATCAGGCTCCTTCATTCGCTCGCCGTTGGGCCCTAATACTTCTAGAAGCAGGAAACGGCTAGCCATCTTTTCAGTCATCGCCCGAACTTCGGTGTAGACATTTTTACTATTGCTATCTGCACACAACTCTCGCACGGGAATTCGACATACTGGTAGAGCCGTATCATCGCGACCAATGCGACTAATCATGGCTAAAAAGCAACGCATCTCTAACGCTGACATAGTGAAACCAGCGTTTACCATTGCGTTATGTTGCACTACCAATGGGTTTGTAGTAGTTATAAGGTCTTTGGTCATGAGAGCGTTAGGATATGCCTAGCAAATGTAAAGGCATTTCCACTTATTCCCCCACAACTAATTTTAACCTGTGGGGAATGACCCCACTTCTGTGGGGGAGTCCGGCTCCTAAGACCCCATTTCTGTGGGGAATAACCCCATTTCTGTGGGGGAATAACCCCATTTCTGTGGGGAATAACCCCATTTCTGTGGGGATAATACCCTGCAAATAATTGATAGACAAAAACTTACGCTACCTGTAAACTTAATAAACTATTTAAAATAAGTAACTACTGTTTCTTGAGCAGTTTTTTAATTTAAAGATCAGTTTGTTAGGACGACACCCGTTCCGATTAAGTAGCATAGAAAGACGCGAGCGACCCCATTTTTGTGGGGAATAGCGCAAAATGCTGTTTCACGCCTTGTAAAGGCAATTTTTGTATTTGTATTCCCCCACAAAAATGGGGTTACTTGTAAGCTCCCCTCAAAGTAGGCCAGTCAAAACTGGAGTTAGGCAGCTTGACGAAACTCCATGGGGGTTAGAAAGTTAAGGGCCTCATGCGGGCGCAAATGATTGTAATCGTACTGCCAGCTCTGGCACTGTTCGCGCACCTGCCGTAGCGTGGTAAAGAGATAGGCATTGAGCAGTTCGCGGCGAAACGAGCCGTTAAAGCGTTCAATATAGGCATTTTGGGTCGGGCTAGCGGGTTGAATCCAGTGCAACTCGATGTGTTGCTCCTGACACCAGGTCTGGAGCACCTGACTGATAAGTTCAGGGCCGTTATCCACCCGAATCCGGGCCGGCGAGCCGTAGCGGCTGACCAGGGTGGTGAGCAGGGCCACGACGCGAGCGGCCGGTAGCGAGAAATCGACTTCTATACCGAGCACTTCCCGGTTCCAGTCCTCGACCACGTTCAAGGTGCGGAAGCGCCGCCCATCGGTTAAGGCATCGCTCATAAAATCGAGCGACCAGCAGACATTGGGCTGGGTGGGTACTTCCAGCGGTCGTTTGACCCGTTCAGGCAACCGCTTCTTTTTGCGCCGCTTTCCCAGTTGCAAGCTCCTTGCCTGGTAGAGTCGCCAGAGCCGCTTGTGATTGACTACCACCCCGAGCTTGCGCAGCCGATAGTAGTATTTCCAAAAGCCCCAACCCCCATGCCGCTTGACCAGCGCCCGCAAGCGGGTGACCAGGTCGGCGTCGGTGGCTTGCAGTCCCCCACGGCCCCCACCCGACGGGTGGCATAGCTCTCGCGGGCCAGGCCCGTTAGTCGACACGCCTGGCGCTGGCTCAGCCCCCGCTCGCAGGCGTAGTGAGCCGCTTCGCGTCGGGCCGTGGGGTAACTACTTTTTTCGCAGCACCTCCTTGATCACCTGGTTTTCCAGACTTAACTCGGCGTAGAGCTGTTTGAGGCGGCGGTTTTCATCTTCCAGGTGCTTCAGGCGTTGCAACTCACTAGTGCTCATGCCACCGAACTTGTTTTTCCAGGCGTAGAACGTGGCTTCGCTAATGCTGTGCTCGCGACAAATCTGCGCGACGGTCTGCCCTTGTTCCTGCTGACGCAACATACCCACTATTTGGGCTTCACTAAATCGACTCTTTTTCATAGGGCTGGTAAAAAAAGGGGGGGGGGTGAAAATACCACCTTCCTCTAGTTTACACTGGCCTACTTACAGGGGAAGCTTACATACTCTCCCACAAAAATGGGGTCACTGGGAAGAATACTCTTGTATTTTAGGCATCTGGAAAGTACCTCCAGAGTTAAGCATCCGATATAAACCTAGCAGCACTAACCATCACCCCATTTTTGTGGGGGTAAGCTTATTTTCGTAGAAATACCAGGTATAAAATAGTATTTCGCGAATTTTTTGGCCTTTGTACCATTATAAACTTCTTATTAATCAGCGGGTTGTGTAGGGTTGTTTCTTTAACTTCGGGGGACGTTGCGGACCAGGCTCCACTCCCGGAAAGCGCTTGCTGAACAACCGCCGATTCTTCTCGTGCAACGCGTCGAGCACCCGCTGACGAGCCGTGTGGCCTATGTCCGTGAACTTGGGTTCCCACCGGTCATAAAACGCCCGCACGTCGACCAAACTCAATTGCCAATCTGAGCGCTGACACCAGCGCTCGGGCCAGGTGAAGGTCGGCCGAAAGCCCTGCACGCAGCGCTTCAAGAGTGCCTACTGCTGCGCGGTGCGCGCAGCGGAGCCACGCCGCACCTTGGCTTTAGCCGCTTTTTCCTGATAGATCAAAAACTCCTCGCTGAGCTCGACTTCCTCCACGCGCGTGCGCAGATAGAGTTTGACCTGGGCGCTGCCAGGCAGGCGAACGTAGGCCGTGCGCGCGGCATCATGGCGCGGTAACAACGCGGCAATCATCGTCGCGGTCCAGCCCGCGCTTTCAGCGCGTGCGTCGTCATGTACTTGGTGGGCGGCGCGGGCACCGGCGTCTGGTCCACCACCATTAAAAAGCGCTGCACACCCATACCACAACCGATTAGGTAGGCCACAAAAATAGCGCTAGTGTCGCGGGCTACTGCGTAGGCATAGTGGCTTTCCAGCGCTTATTTTCTACCGCTGACCTGATACGGAGGTAGCTGTTTAGCATAATCCACGTTGGCCTTCTTATAGCAGCGAGGGGGTAAAATTACTGTAAGCAGTTTGGGTGAGGGCCAGAAAGCCGTAACTTATTGACCCTGTATGTATTGTAGCTCACTTGAGTAATTGCCTCAGCAAACAGGGTTCAGAAAGGCAGTCCAGAAAGAAACAGCCAATTGGTTTATTGAACCTAGTTTTTTGGACTGTGTGAAAATGGCATCTGGTTAAAAGTCAATAACATATTATATATGGTATGTCCTTAAAGTAATTTTGTCTCCCTGCTGCTATAAAAAGGCCTACACTGCGACACCTTGCACACCGAACAGCAGGTCCGGGCTATACTGCACGCCCTGCACCAACACGCCTAACAAGGCCGTCCTATCCAACTTTTTGTAGAACTGGTGCTTCCGTCTGCTGGGCACGGGGAGGCAAACTGACCGGATTCACTAGGTCGCCCGACGCGGAAACCGACGTTTTCGCCAGGGAGGGGCGGGTATAAGTCGGTTCATTCCGTCCTGGGTCGTCCTGGGCATGCCAGCGGGCCACGTCCTGCGGGGTATAGGCTGTCCAAACGCCTTCCCGAAAAAAGGCCAGGCAGCAGAAAAGCAAACCGAATAACACACAAACTCATGGCAAACGACTGGGTGGCCAGCTCCGGCTTGGGAGCAGATGCAGGGTGTACCGCGTAGTCCTGGGAATAGTTGCGGCCATTTGGACGGCTTGCGTTATCTTTGACTACCTGCCAGGCAATGGGTTGCCATTGCCTGGCAGCAGAAGGAGAACGGCCCTCACTGGGCGCTTCTCCTTCGTCTATTTAGAGCGGGCCAGGTTATCGACTACTATATGACGTGGCTTGAAGTAGTGCTGTGCGGGCTCCTGCTGGCAGCGGTCGGGCTAGTTCTGGTCGTCCACCGGCGGTACCTAGCCTTGCAGCGCAAACACAAGGTCTTGCAACGCCTCTACGAGAAGGCCGAACAGCAGCTAAGCACGTTGTGGACCAGCAAAAAGCCATAAACTGGGAGCGGCGTTGGCACTACTTCCTTGTTTGGGCAGTGGGTGCATAGCAAATTTTTGCGTTTTTTGAGTAGTTATCCGGTAGGCTGCGTTTCCTGTCAGGGCTTCTTCAGGGCCTTTCCTACGGCTAGGCGCTAGACTTGGATAGGGCAAAATCTGCCAAGCACCCCGAGCGACCAGCGCAAAGACTACGAGTCCAATCACTAAGTCTGGAGGGGGGAACGGGCGACGTACACCAGCATGGCCGCCACCAGCACGCCGAGGTTCACCAAGATGTCGTTGGAGGTAAATATTTGGCTGGCTTTGATGTGCACCTGGTCCGTGCTGGCCCGTTGCAGCAGCCGCAACGTAGCCCAATTGCCCAACAGGGCCAGAAAAGCAATGCCAAGCATCAGGGCCACATTTGGGGTGGGCTCGGGTGCAATGAAGCGCCGCACGGTTTCGATGATGCCGCTCACGGCCAGCGCTAATTGCAGATAGCCGCCAGCGCGGGTTACCCCGCGCTGGCGGCTATCTGCCCGGCCCACGGCGTATAGAGCCAGCGCGTACACCAGGGCGTCGGCCAGCATATCGAGCGAATCCGCCACCAGGCCCATTGAGCGGGCCAGCCAGCCCGCGCCCAGCTCCAGCAAAAAGAAAAAGACGTTGATGGCCAGCACGGCCCATAATAGCAGGCGGTCGCGGGGCACCTCGTCCAACAGGTCGGCGGCTTCCGACGGGCGGTGGCCACCAGGGAGCTACCTAAGTTTAACCCATCGAGCGCGTGGGCGATGGGGCCACTGCCCCGGTATGCAGCACCGTGAGCTGGCGGCCGGGCAAGTCGAATTGCAGTTGCGCCACGGCCGGGCTGCCGGTGAAGTGCATTCGGATAAGCTGCTCCTCGGCCGGACAATCCATCTTGACGACCTTAAAAACTGATTTATTCATGGTTACAGCGTGATTTTGAGGGCCGCGTTGCCCACAAACCCGTCGAGTGGGGCGTAGAGCGGCGAAACGTGGGTTGGGTAAAAGGACCACTTACGACTGGCGCAAACCGGGTCTGGCGCACGTCGAGCACGTTTTCCACGTTCAGCACCAGTGAAAAATGCGGGGCAAACGTCTTTTCGGCCAGCGCGCCCACAGCCAGAAGCCCGGCCCTGGCGGCTGCCGTCGCCCACGTACTGCGGGCCGTTGTACGTGGCTTCCAGGCCAATGCGAAAGTTCTTTTCCTGCTCGTACATGCTCGTGAGCACCACACGGTGCCACGAAACAAAGGGGAGTTGTGCGGGCTGGGTCGGGTCGTAGGTCTGGCGCGTATCGGTCAGGGTGTAGGCGGCGAAGAATTGCAGCGCCTCGCGGCGCAGGCGCAGGTTGGTTTCCAACCCCGCGAAGTAATGGGCGTGGGGGCATTGCGAAACTCGGTAATGCCCTGGGCGAACTGCACCGGGTCCGCTATCAGCGTGTTGGTCAGGCGCGTGTAAAACACGGCCTGGTTGAGCGAAGCGTGCCACTCGCCTAGTGTTCCGCTCAGGTTCACGTCGGCGTTTCCGCCTCGGGAAGTTTCGGCGCGCAGCTGGGCCGGGATGAGGGCAACACGTTCACGTAGGCTTGCTGCTCGGTGGTGCTGCTGAAAATGGTGGGCGCTTTGTAGCCGAAGCCCCCGCCCGCCCGGACGGCCAGCCAGGCCGTAGGCTTGTACAGGGTCGAGAAGCGGGGCAGCACAAACAGCCCGTAGGGGTGCTGGTAGTCCACCCGCAAACCGCCTTGAATGGTTAATTGGTCAAGCAACCGCCAATCGTCCTGCACAAACGCGCCGCCGTCAGGTAGCTATAATCGCGGGGCGGGTCGTGGCGTCGGTTTCCTGGAAGCGGTCAGTCAGGAAGTTTGCCCCGAACACGGCCCGGTGCTTGCCCGCGGGCACGAACAGCGACGCCTCGGAATAGGTCGAGAGCTGCCGGCCGGCAAAGTAGGCGCTGCCCGCTTGCAAGCGGCGGCTAAAGGCGCTCACGCTGTTTTTCAGCGTCAGCACCCGGCCCGCCCGACGTGGCTATCCAGGCGCAGCTGCGTGTTGTAGCGCTCGGAACGGTTGCGCTCGGTGTAGCCGGTCTGGGTCGGGTCGTCCAGCGCCGGCAAGTAGCCCCGTCGCGGGTTTCCACGGTGGCCGTGAGGCCCGCGTACAGAGTCGTGGAATCGGTCGCGTAGTAGTACAGGCGCGGGTTAACCGTCGTGGCCTGCACCTGGGGCAAGTCGGTGAAGTTGTCGCCGCTCACGTCGCGGGCCTGCTGGGTGCTCTGTGTGGCCAGCAGGGTCAGGCCCAGCTGGCCGCTGCGCCCGGTGTAGTAGCCCATCAGGTCGCGCCCGCCTTTCTGGGTCTGGTTGAGCAGCACGGTCAGCGCGGGCGTTTCGGTGGGCGTCTTGCTCACCAAATTGACCAGGCCCGTGATGGCGTCGCCGCCGTAGAGGGCCGACGACGCGCCTTTAATGACCTCCACCTGGCGCAAGTCGAGCGGGGGAATCTGCACCAGGCTCAGGCCTGCGAGAAGCTCCGAATAGGGGAAACCCGTCCTTCAGGATTTGGGTGTAGCGCCCGTCGAGGCCCTGAATCCGAAAGGCGACGCTGCCCGAGTTGGCCGACGTGAACTGCGGCTGGATGCCGCTGGCCTCGGTCAGCAGCATGGCCACGTTGGCCGGGCGCATGTCCACCTTCTCTTCCAACTCCTCGGCCCGATGACTTCGAGCCACCGGCTCGTCCTCGATGCGCGAATTGGTGCGGGTGGCTTCCACTACGATACCTTCCAGTTCCACGCCGCCCGGCTCCATTTCCACCACGGCGGGCGACTCGCTGGCCTGGGGCAAAGTAAAGGGCCGCATTTGGCTTCGTAGCCCAAGCTGGAAAACTGCACTTGGTACGTGCCGGCCGGCACGTCGGACACCGTGGCCTGGCCGCTGGCGTCGGTGGCCGCGCCGGTTTTCAGGTCGGGAATGGCTACGGTCACGCCGGGCACGGGGGCATGGGTGCGGGCGTCGCGCACCAGCACGCGCAGCGGCTTTGGGCCACGGCTGCGCTGGCGCTGCTCAGCAGCAGCGCCGTTAACCAAGAAAATCGCATGAACAGGGGACGCTCGGCGTCCGGTAAGGCCAACCAATGAGAATGCCGACGGCAGCCAGCGGCCCTGTATCGAGGCCAGCGGGCGGGCGCTGGAAAACGGATGGTTAGGCCCCTGGGGCGGCTGCAGGGCGTGGCCAGACTGCGCACCAGCACGGCGGGCGTAGGCCGTTGGCGAAATCGCAACGCGGCTTGGGGGGGGCTGGGCTGGCCCCTGAATACCACGGCCGCGGCCTGGGGCACGGCAAAGCCGGAGCAGCAGTGACACTGGCATAACGGCGAGCACCAGTCAGCAGCCGGTGTGGGACCGTGGTGTGGTCCGCCTGTACAGTAGCCGCGTGGCCGCCTCGGCGCGCACGTCGTCCACCGTGCAGGACAGGCAGCCAGTACGGCAAAGTAGCAAGCGAAAAAGAGCGCAAATACCGCATCAGGGCAAAATTACGAATTAAGCGCGGTGTGCGACTTATCGCCTGACTGAAAAATAAAGCCCTTCGATTTGCATAACGCGATTTTCCTTAACGTGCTATATTTTCCGTTTTCTGAGAGGCCAGCTGATGGCCACAGCAGGACTTTCACCGACCTAAAAACAGGGTTTGGGACGAGTACATGGATTGGGTGGGGCAGGTGAAACCGAACAGTCGGGCAATAGGCAGAGCGGTGCTGGCTATGTGGCTGCGGCCACGGGCTCCCTTGCTGGGTTTCGTGCTGCACGTAGTATTCCAGCAGGGTACCGGGAGCGAAGGTATCGTATCGAGATAGGGCGAGCGGGTATTCACGGCCATACGCTGCCAGGGCGCGGCGTAAACGACAGCAGACATGGTAGAGTTCGTCCTTTGGCGTCACCATCCGTTCTGGCAGGCCATCTAGCTGTCAGTGGCTATAGAAACCCCAAGCGTCTCATCGGGCAGATATTTCCTGCTTGGCGGTATCGCCGTTGGGTTATCGAGGTCGTGCTGCAACGCAACCCGCTCCTTACGTGCTGCTGCACGCCGGCCTCGCTGCCTAAAATCCAGCGCTCCAAATTATTGTGCTGGACGATGTTCGCAGAAATGCGCTCTAGCTTGGCTTGGTCGCCGCTCCAGTTCCAGCGGGTAATGCGGTTCTTCAACACGTCTACCGTTGTGGGCATAAGGTTCAGCATGTGCTTGGGCCCGAGGGTAGCTTCAGCGTAGCTTCCGGGTTGAAGGCCACGTTGTGCGGTCCAAGCTCCATATCACACGGGTTGTCGCTCGTGATGTATCCCGGCCGCTTCGTCCAGCGTGATTACAGAATGGCAAAGTCGTTTTGCTTGGCCTGCCCTAGCCGCAACGCCAAGTCGAGCTGCGTCAACACCGTGCCTTGCTGGCTTCCTGCCGAAACTGCGGCGCAACTCTCCTAACGTCTTGCCTTAATGGAATGGATTTCTCCGTCAAAGTCAAACGTGTCGTGGCCGGTTGTTCACAGAGCATCATCATCTGCTGTAGTACCCGGTCGATTACTCGTTATGGCGCGCCAATATTTGGTCGTCCGCATGAGCATGGTGGCACCGTGTGCAGCACTTTGCTTCGCAGCGCCTCCGGGGCAGCACTTGCTTTCATTCAGAAGAAGCTGCCGCACGGTATCAAAAATGGTCCTCCACGCTGATGCGGTAGAAATCCTCCAGCGCATGCGCTCCGCGCTGCTCTCCCTTCCAGCGTGTATAAGTCATTCTGAAAGCACGCGTGGGCAACCGACACCTGCCGCACATGGGTAGCATCGGGTCGTCGCGGAGAGTGCGGTGTATTTTATCTGGCTTTCTCAGCTTGGCCAAAATGCTTGAGGTAGGTGCGCGGCACAAAGTGCTGCCTGGTTACTTCTGTTCTTTCACGGGTATCAAGATAGGGGTGTGCTACCCCGAGAAACGCACCGTCTAAGCCTGGTTAAATAAGAAATACTAAATATATAAATTTTAGGCGGCAATCATAAAAAACAATCTGTATTGGCTCTTTTCATTATTCCAGCGATAATACTGGGGCTTTGCGGCGTCGGGGTCAGCTTCACACTGATGGTAAACCAGACGGGCAATGTCCAGATAAGGTACTTTCAGGCCGCAGCAAGCTTAAACAGCTCGTCCAGCGTAATGCCGCCGGGGTGGTCGTGGCGCTTGTCATAGGTGCGAATATGAGCTTCCACAGTTCCAGCAGCTCTTTTTCTTCAGGCGGGTACCGTCCAACAGCTCAGCCAAGGTGTGCGCTTTGATAGTCACCTCGGTATTACCGAGCTTAACGTGAAAGGTGATGGGAGTTAGTGGAGCAGTAGCGGCATAAGACGAGACAGAAGTAAAACAAGGGCGAAAGGCTGCTTTGGCTCGACTCAAGGAAACTCCGCGTCATGCTCCCTGCGCACGGGAGAGGGGCGGTAGGGGAAAAGCGCGGGTTAGTACCTGTATCCGGGTAAGCCGGCGGACCGGGCTGCGCTTCCTCCCGTTGGAGTAGCACGTCTTCCCACGCCTCGCTTTCCTTCATGGCGGCCCGCTCCCCTCAAGAGTTGGGCTGGTCGGTCGAGGCGCTTAGCAGCAGCTCGGCTTTTCGCGCCGCTCGGGGTAAAAGCCGGGTGTTTAGGACCTGGCGTAGGGTATGACGGGCCGTGAAAGCAGCAACATAAGAGGCAGTCTTACGCATAACGTGCACAAAAATATGCACGTCTCGCAGTTATTTATAATTTCTCTACCAACACATTTCGCCTGGAGCCTGACCAAGGACGCTACTTGCGCGGCCTGGTTATGGGTCAGGGATGCTAGCGAATCAATTCGTTCGCATCAGCACCACCGTTCCCACACGACGTCAATTGGAGAATAATGCGCGGGGGTAGGTATCGAACAGCAGCCGTAGCCAGCATGTTGAGCGCGGAGCGTTGTATTTGCCGCTGTCGTCGAGGACCAGAATGTAGCCCGCTAGCGGCCGTGTCGAACGGTGAATATCAAGCGTCTCGGCTCCGATAAGGGGCGCAGCTGCTCAAACTTGAACGACTTTCGGCTTTTAGCGGGCGTATCTCGCTCAGGCTGCATCCAGGCCTATCACAGTGGCCGCGCCCTCGGCCGGCACCAGCGCAGCCCGTTGGGCCAGCAGGTATCGCCTAGCTCCTTGGCGGCGGAAAAATGCGCTCCGTGCTATTATCCGGTATGGCCCTTCGTGGGGCGCTCTGGTTGGAATAACGTCGCCCGTGCGCAGCAGTGCACAGTTGAGGCCAGCAGCGCGAACCGCGCGGGTAGCTTGGAGAAATACATTTGCCGGCAACGACTTCCAGTAGGCGCTACCGTCTCGTCAGCGCCGGCACGGCGTAGAACTGCTGCACATTTAGACAGGTTGAAAAGGTGAGAGCCCGTGAGGCGGCGGGCTGTAGGATGGGTAGGGTTCTTTTAGTAACGGACATAATCTACCTAAGCGGCGCAAGGGCGCAGTCCTGTCTCGCTGTTTCCTGTGCCGGCAGAAAGGAGTAGCGACCAAGGCGGTTGAGGTGGCGATAGCGCGCCGGCGAGAGAAAACGCAGGTCCTCGTCGGCTACCAGTTGTCCTTCGCGCGCAACTGGCCTACGGCCTCCTGCATGTAAACGTATTCCAAACCACGACTACGTTGGTGAGCAGGTTTCAGGCAGCGTACGGTTTCCTGCTGCTGCTCGTCCTGCTGGCGGCGTAGCGCCCGTCGCCGCCAACCAGAGCCAGCTACGCAGCGCGTGCAGTTGCTCGCCTTTGTTGAGCTGTGCGTGAATGCGGCGGGTAGCGGTGACTCTGCAGGTAGCGCAGGATAAAGTTGGTCTTCAGCAACCGGCCGTATTCCTGCAATAAGTAGTGAGCTGATGCTGGCGCGGATAGGCCTGCAGCTTACTGATGAGCAACGACGAGGTGACATAGCCTAGTTTCAATGAGGCGGCCACGCGCAGCAGCTCATCCAGTGGCGGCGCACGAACTCCGGGTGAAAGCGGGCCGTGAACTTAAGCGAGGGATAACCAGGGTCGCGCCCTGAATCTTGCATAGCCGCTGGTCCTTCAGGTCGCGCAGCCTAGGCGAGAAGCGTAGGCCCAACAGGTCGAAAAGGGCAAAGACCAGGTCGGTGTAGCCGTGCGTATCAGTAGTGTGCTCCAGTAGAGGCAACTCCGTTTCGTTGCCCAGCACCTCGTCGAGCACGTAGGTGGCGTCACGCACGGTGGAAGCAATGGCCTGACTGCCGAATTGGGAGTACTGGTCAGCCGTGTGGGTGTAGAACGTCAGCCCCTGCCCATAGGCATAGTAGCGCGGCAGCGCCCGCGCTGCCCGCACGTGGCCGCGCACCGGGAAGCGCTGCCCATCCGAGGAGGAGAGCGTACCCCGCCCCAGGCCCGGCCAACGGCTGGCGATACTGAAAATTGACCAGGCCGGTGGTAGCTTGCTTGAGTGCCTTTCGCGTAGGTACTGGCTGGCTACCCACCACAAGGCCTGGTAGTCGAAGCCGGTACTGCGGGCCATGTCCGCGAGCGGAATGTTGCAGGCGGCGGCTAACAGGGCGGCGTAGAGCAGCGCCCGCTGGTGCGGCACCGGGGCCGGCCCAGCAGCCTGTGCGAGAAGCCGGTCCAGCCGTCCACCTCGCCAGCAGTTCACTCAGTTCCACCAAGGGGAGGCGCCGGCCCACCTGCTCGGTCAGTTGTACGGCGGACGCCGGTACCTCCGCCGCGGCCAGCAGGGTGACGACCAACTCGCCCTGCTCGTTGAGGCGGATGTCGCCGCCGGCCTGCAGAATCTGCTCCATGCGCGGTAGGTGGCCTTCCAATTCGTGCAGGTGTTCCTCCAGGCGCTGCACCGGGACGGCCGGCAAGCCCAGCTGCGCGCAGGCGTCGGCCCGTAGGGCGGGCCACCGAGCGGGCGCAATCAGGTAGCTGTCCAGGCTGGCGTACTTGCGGGAGTGCCGCACGTACACGTCGCCGAGCGCAACCGCTCGCGCAGGGTGGCCAGCACACTCAATGCATACGCCGGTACCGATACGGGGCCGCAACTGTGCCTACGAAGGCCTGCCACGTGGCCGACAGAAACGCACGGGCGGTTGCGGGGGCAGCTGCCGCCGTCCCCCGGTAAGCAGGTCGCGCACCAGCAGCAGGGCGGGAAAGAAGTCATCGCCGACGAACGCATTCTCTCATACAAGGTCGGCCAGTAGCGGGGCGGAAAAGCGCCGGATGCCGGCGTAGTGATGTTCCAGAAAATCCAGGTAGGAACGCTTGGCCGGTTGGGTCAGGGCCTGAGCCGTGGTCAGCGCCTGCTGCAGCTCGACCTTGGGCACCCGGGCGTAAACCTGCTGGCGCACCTGCTCCAGTGGCACGTGCTCTTCATCAAGCAGCAGCCCGACGGCGTGGCCAGCGTGGCCAGCACCTGGTCCTTGGCCCGCGCCGTGGCGCGCTGATACTCCTCCATTTCCCAGCGGGCCGCGCCAGGGCCGTTTCCCAATACTCGTCGGCCATCTCCAGTACCAGGTCGGTCAAATCTAGCAGCATTTCGCGGCCGAAGGCTAGCAGCAGCGGGTAGCGTTTAGGCGAGGACAGGCGCTGCAGGGCCTGGTTGCTGCGGTGCCGGGCCAGACTGGCCAGGCGCTTCTGCCGGTTGGGTGCAGCGCCGTCAGGTCCCAGACGTCGGCGCCGAGTTCCTGTAAGAACCGCCGTTTGTCGAGGGTGGCGCGGATAGTAGCGGCGGTGCTACGCGTGGGCGGTTGCAGCAGCCAGCTGTGGCGGTGCGGCCGACGGCCTCGTCGACGCGCAGCAGCGCGTCGAGCTGCCCTTCCACGGCGGGAGTGAGCACCGATGCCAACCGCCGGTACGTTTCGGCGTGGGCCTGCTCCACAAGCGAGCCGATTAGGCGCTCGAGTTCGACCACGGAGGGGCGCACCAGCTGCTGTTGGCGCAGGTTGGCAGGCCAGCTCCAGCAATACGCGTTCCTGGTCGTGTTCCAAGGCTCGCTCCAGCAACCAGTGCTCGAGTGCGGGCGCGTCGAGCAGCGGCGCCAGCCCAGTGCAGCAGCACGGCCTGGCAGTGCTCGTACACGGTAGCCTCGCGCTGGCCGTAGACGGTAAATGCGGCGCCATCGAGGGCGAGTTGGGCCGCGGCAAAGTCGAGCAGGTTGGCGGGCACCTGCCGCCACCACCGCTCGGGCAAATGGGAATACGCGCAACACGACTAACTGTACGGCGCAGCCGAGCCGGTTAACGTCGCGGCGCTGGGTGCGCACAAAGCCAGGTCCGCCGGACTGAGGTAGCCGTGCTGGCGCAAGGTGCTTTCCGGTACGCGCCGGGTAGCTGCTGGTAGCGGAGGCTTCAGCCTCCGAGAGGAAGGTAGCGGGCATAGCGGTGCCGGGCGGGGGGCGAAAACGACCGATTGAGCGGCCCATCCGCCCGGCCTGTTTCGCGCCCCGAAAGCTACCACCGTTTGTCTCATCGCCGGTGCTTACCAGCCCGCGCCTTCCTGGCTGCCGCAGTAACTTCCTGAGAACAATTGGGATAGTTTTTTCAGGGGAAAGGGCCTCGATAAAAAAGCGCCCGGCCCTGCAACACCTGCTGGCGCGGTTGCGAGCCGGCGAAACGCTCGTGGCTTGGAAGCGGGACGGCTGGAGCGTTTGCTCAGAGACCTGGTCACCTTAGTGACAGATTCTCAGGAACAGGGAGGTGGTCGTCAGCCTGTAAAACACCTTCAACACGACACGGCTCAGGGGACGAGCGATATTTAATCTGCCTGCCTCGCTGGCGGATTTTGAGCGCGACCTCATCTGCGAACGCACCAAAGCAAGCCTGTCAAAAGCAGCCCTCTATTAGGTTACAGCGTACTTCTCTTTTCATACTGGAATTCCCTGGCTATTCCCAGTAAATAACCCGCCAAGCAATCACTGCACTTATGCGTGCCGCGAGCCCAGGCACGCCTCACCAAGCGGAACTTATACTTAATACGAAGCAAATGAAATTTTTATGAATAATACTAATCCCATTGATGGTTTTCTGTTTTTTATTGTTAGTAATCTATTCTAGAAGAACCGAAAATAATTGAGTAATAAAAAATAAAGTAGCTGATAATTAAATTTTTACGCATCGTAAACAGGTTTTTTCACAAAAAAGACACCCTTGGCTTTGCCGATGGCCGGCACCGTCCTTAATCTTGTAATACTATTATTTGCCAGGGAGGCTAGCTGCCTGGCGCTGCGCTTCCTGCCTTCGCTTTACTTATTCCGGGTTGCATTCGTTGGTCCTGCCATTTCTAAAAAATGGTATCAGCGTTATTCCGTGCCTTTCCCATTCAGCGTTCGCTTTGCGTCATTCTGTTTTCAGGCTCCGTAATCTACCGCTTACTATAAGCTAGTTCAGCGGCATCTCCTTATAAGGCCACCAGCTGTTACGAATCGCCGTGTTCGTTGCACGGGCTGTCAGTCTCCTTTTCCACTTCAACAGGTCGCTGCTTATGAAGCAGTTATACGTCAACTCTCTGCCTGCTCACTTATTTACGGCCGACACGCTGGCCCGCGTAGACTACCCGTGTCAGTGGCAACGGACGGGCAGCCTCCTAGTGCTGACGCGGCCTTTTTATAGCGGGCTGTTGCTAGTGGTGGTCCTGCTGCTGGCGACCCTGCCACAGCGCGTATTGGCCGATTCCGGGCTCTACAAGGATTTCGTGATTCTGCAAGCCGGCAGCTCGACGGTCAATACCTATTACTATACGAACCTGGCTACGGCCAACTATCAGTTCCAGGGTTCTAACCTAGGCTCCTTTCGCGCGCTTCGGGCGGGCGACTGGTGCTGGAAGGCGCAGAGGTAAATACCTACCAGCACAGCGTCTACATGCAGAGCGCGCAGCTCCAGTACCGGGTCTACCCAAGCGGGATGGTACCGGGGCCGTTCACTTCCCTGGACCTGCCGTACCTGCGCTCCGGCCAGGACGGCGACGCGGGCAACAAGGAGTGGACACAAACGGCAGCGGGAATCGATTTGCTGGCCATTGCCGCCCGCCCGGGCACCTACGTGTTAGAAGTCTACTTCCAGGCCCTGGGTAGCTACGGCGGGCAGGTCTTCACCAACTACGACGGCCGCTACGGGGCGAATTACCAGGCTACGTTCACGGTGAGTGGCACGCTGCCGACTGCCGACCCAGCGATGATTTGAACCGCAACTGGAGCTACTCGCGCACCTACGATTTGGACGGCAACGTCACCAGCGAGGGCAAGCAGTTTGTCGACGCCATGGGCCGGCCCACGCAAACCCAGAGCAAGAACCTGGCCGAGCAGCAGGTATTTGCCACGCAGAGCCTCAATAACCAGGGCGGCGTACCGGTGCTCACCACGCTGCCGGCCCCGACCAATAACCAGGCCTTTAAGTACAAGGACGGGTTTGTGACGGCCACCACCACACCGCCGGGGGCGGAACGCCGGTGAGTGCCAATTATTCGGCCGCGAACTTTGAGAAGCCTACCGCAGCGCGCCCGACCCGCTCGACGAAGCCGCGCCGGGCACGCTGGGCTACTATTACAGCCAAAATAATACGCTCGAACCGGCCATTGCCGCCACCCATAATCCGTACTCTTTGTCTGAGCCGATGCCCGGCCCCTGGGTGGGGTACGCCGGGTGGCCGGGCCGGGGGATGCCTTTGCCCTGGGCTCGGGGCACGAGAGCAAGGGCCGGGACTTTCCGCTGCTCAATGAGCTCGACCACTACAGCCGGCTCCGGGCGCTGTTCGTGCCCAACAGCCCGACGCCCAGCCTGCGGGCGCAAGGGGTAAAAATCGTGGCCGTCAATCCTAATGGCGTAGAGCTAT
>NZ_CP053906.1 GCF_013256425.1 Hymenobacter sp. BRD67 | reverse complement strand
ACCCGCAAGTAGGCCACGTATTTTGTCATCGCGCGCAAAACTACCCCAAAATTCCATCTTGTCACAAAAGTTAAACGTCCGTTTAACAACTGACTATACCCCTATCTTTACCCGAAATCACCCCTAGTTAGGAAGTCGTTCTGTCATGCCCGCCTATTTTGCCTACTACCGTGTCTCGACTCATAAGCAAGGGACCTCCGGTCTCGGCCTCGAAGCGCAGCAGGCCGCGGTGGTCAGCTTCCTCAAAGGTGACCAACTGCAAGGCGAGTATGTCGAGGTGGAAAGTGGCAAGAAGAACCAGCGACCCCAGCTGCTCGCCGCGATGGCCGCGGCTCGGGCGGCGGGTGGGGTCCTGCTGATTGCCAAGCTCGACCGGCTCAGTCGCAATGCGAGTTTCATCCTGACGCTGCGCGACTCAGGGGTGGACTTTGTCTGCTGCGACATGCCGGATGCGAACACCCTTACCGTGGGCCTCTTCGCGGTGCTCGCCCAACACGAGCGCGAGACCATTTCCAAACGAACCAAAGACGCGCTCGCGGCCAAGAAGGCGCGGGGTGCGCAGCTGGGCACCCCGGCTAACCTCACGGCGGCGGCTCGGCAGCAGAGCCTGCTCGTGCGACGCGCCCAGCTGCAGCAGCACCCAGGCCTGCGGCAAACGGCGGCTTTTATTGCCTCCCGCCGGGCGCAGGGGGTGAGCTTTCGCCAGCTGGCGGGGGAATTGAACGCCCTCGGCTTTACGGCCCCACGGGGGGGGACATTCAACCAAAAGCAAGTGCAGCGTCTGCACGAAAAGCTTCCGCTAGTGGGTAAGCCCCCAGACGTCTAGTGACCCCTACTAGGAGCAGTTGGAAATAGAAAGCCCCAGACCTTATCAAGTCTGGGGCTTGTTCGCGCCCACAATTTCAAGCTACTTGAAGCCGTGGTTCCGCTTGCTAGCGGTACTACTGCCGCCCTTTTCGACGCGACGAGAGCAACCAGATGCCCCCGCCACCAGCGCCAGCGCGGCTCCCACGACGGCCGCTGTGGGCCAAGCGGGCGCGGCCTTGGCTGGTCTAGCCTGGGCAATGGAGGCATCGGTGAAGGGCTGGCGACTGGTCACGGCCAGAATCAGGCGAGCAGTTTCGGCGGGCTGGTCCCACTGTGGGAAGTGGCCACAGTGCTCGAACCAGTACAGGCGCGCATCGGGAAATTTCGCCAGGGCCAGTTTCGACTGGCTCGGCCAACACACCCGGTCCTGCCGGCCCCAGCCGATGACCAGGGGTCCGGGGATGCTGCCCTGGGGCGCGGGCTGTTGCACTGCACCGTGCGCCAGCTGGTCGAGCAATTCATCGAAGGCGGGCGAGTGGGCGAAGGAGTGCATCTCGTCGACGGCCTGCTGCGCGTCCACGGCCCAGGGCCGGGCCGAAAACTGGGGCAACAGCAGCGTGCGCCCCACCGCCGAACCGGCCAGGGCGGGCATCACCGGTTGCAGAGCTTTTACCAGCTTGACCGACAGGTCCACCGAGTGGTAGAAAAAGGGAATCTGCCAGCCCTGCCAGAAGCCGCCCGGGTCCAGGGACACCACCGCGCCGAGCACCCCTCCGCGCCGGGCCAGCTCCAGCACCAGGCGCGCGCCCATGGAGCTGCCCACGGCATCAATGCCCAGCAGGCCGTGCTGGGTGAGAAAGCCCGTCACCGCGTCAGCCAGGGTGGCGATGGAGTTTTCGCCAGCCAGCTGGGGAGTTTCGCCGTGGCCGGGCAAGTCCACGGCAATGACGTCGCGCTCAGCGGCCAGGGCGTCGATAATGGTGTTCCAGGACTGCCAGCTGCCGCCGATGCCGTGAATCAGTAAGAGGGGGCGGCCGGTGCCGCGGCGAACGAAGTGCAGGTCCATAAAACAGGAGAAGGAGGAAGTGAAACCAGAAGTAGCCGCCGGGCGGTACCTACCGGCCCGCCGACCCGGCGGGGCCCGGTTCCCCCTACAACGCAGGACTGCCCCGCAAGGACGAAAGCAGGGAAAACTACTGCCCTTCCAGGACCAATAGCTGACCCGTCGCGCTTGCTGCTCTTCGCGTACTCCTTATCGTACGGCCGGCTATAGTCGGCTTTACCTAACCTCATCCCGGCTGGCTATCCCTGTCCGTTCCTAGCTTCTGCCTAATCTCTTTCCGATGGAGTTGGCCCAGCTAGGCCGGACAGTTTAAGGTGTTCACCTAACTTTCGCGGAGTCACCGTCAAGTAAGGCCATAAACAGCCGGGTTTATAACATTTGCGGAGCAGCTTTTAATACCTGTTAAGTATCTGTTTATTATTGCTTTATAGTCTTGATTATTTGGTCGTTTGGGATTGCTATAGCCTTAGTCACTCCCTAACAGTTGTTTCCCAGACGGAGGCTGCGAAAGTATTTGTTTCGTAAGTGTCTAAGAGGAGGACTTTCGCCTACTAGATTACCCTGGCTGGTTGCTTTAAAGCTTGCTAGCGAGTTTGCTACTGCCTAGCTTTAAGGATAACCACACTGCCCCACCTCCTGCTGCAGCCCCGCTCACGGCGAGCGCAGCGCCGCCGCCGCCGGCGCGCGGTCCTGGCCCTCTTGCTCGGCGTGGCCTTGGCGAGTGGGGCGTATCTGGTTCGCTAACCAATTACCTGGCTTCGGCAATACGCACGAGCGAACTAGCTGCTCGCTTCTTCTTTATCAATCAGCACGTTCCATGCTTGCTACCTCGCCGCATGTACTCGTCGTTGGCGCGGGCATCGTCGGGGCCAGTCTGGCCTATGAGCTGGGGCGTCAACGGGCGCGGGTCACCTTACTAGCGAAAGCGCCTCAGCTGACGACTGTGACCGCCAACTCCTTCGCGTGGTTGACGACCGGTTATGGGCAGGACGAAGCTATCGTAGCCTTCCGTCAAGCGGCCCTCAGGGAGTGGCACCGCGTGGAACAGGAGTTGAGTGGCCGTTTAGCCATCGAGTGGTCGGGCGCCTTACGTTGGTTTACGGACTCCCCCGCCACGGAGCGCTTCGCGAACCGCCTGTTAACGGCAGGCTACCCGGTGCACTTGCTTTCCCCTGCCCAAGTGCGCGCGTTGGAACCGCACTTAAAGGCCGTGCCCGCGCACGCTTTGTTTGCGCCCGAGGAAGGCGCACTGGATGCACGCCGGGCTACCGAGGTGCTGCTGCAAGCCGCGCAGGCAGCGGGCGCCACGGTGCAGCTGGGCAATGAGGTACGCGCGTTGCTAACCAGCGACTCGCGCGTAACAGGGGTCATGACGACTACCGGCCCCTTGCGCGCGGACCTAGTCGTACTCGCCGCGGGGGTTACGAGCGCCGAGCTAGTGCAATCCCTCGGCTTGACCCTGCCCTTAGCCGCGTCGCCGGCTATCTTGCTGCGGTTGCACACTCCTCATCGCTTCGTGCAGCGGGTGGTCTCCACGCCGGAATGGGAAATCCGGGCAGCTTCGCCCACGCAACTGCTCGCGGCGGCTGACTACGTAGCGGCATCAGGCGCTAATAGCCCGTCGGCCATTGCCCAGCGCACCTTGCGCAACCTGCAAGCCCAGTGGCGCAGGACCGAGCACCTACGCCTGGAGCAAGTGGCGGTCGGCCAGCGGCCCATGCCGCGGGATGGGCTGCCCATCGTAGGGCACGTGGCGGGCGTAGACGGGTTGTATCTGGCCGGCATGCACGCGGGGGTGACCCTCGCGGTGTTGGTCGGCCGCCTGGCTGCGACGGAAATTGTCCGGCAGCAGGAACAAGCGTTACTCGCCCCTTATCGGCTGACTAGGTTTGCCTGAGTGGACTTACTGAGCAACGGCATTAGTTTGGTTTACCAGAAATGACAGCAGGCACCCAAAAATTGGCGCAAATCTATTTTACAACTTAGTACCGATAAGTAAAGGTTATCAGTACTAAGTTTGTACTTTTGGGTGTCATCAGAAGATGACGAGCCCACTGCTTATTATATACGCTACATGGAAAAGTCGTCGACGCTGCCCGTCCTAGTACCCACTCGCTCGCACTCGTTGGTGGAGTTGCCGGCCTCGGTGGGTCGCTACGTGGAGGCGGGCTTGCAAGGCGCAGCTAACACCAAGCGCGGGTATGCGGCCGACCTGCGCAGCTTCGAGGACTACTGCCAGCACCACCAGCTTAGTCACGTGCCGGCCGACGTCACGACCGTCGCGGGTTACGTCTCGCAGCTGGCCGACCGGGGGCTCAAGTACGCCACCATCCGCCGCCACGTGGCGGCCATTGCCAAGCTGCACCAACTCGCGGGCCAGCCCTCGCCCACCGGTCATGAAGCACTCGGCGTCGTGCTCGACGGCGTGGCCCGGGTGCACGGCAAGCGCCAGCGGCAGGCGCCCGCCTTCACGGTGGCCGAGCTCAAGCAAGCTATTCGGGCGCTGGACCTGACCACGCCCACCGGGCTGCGCGACCGCGCCTTGCTGCTGCTGGGCTTCGCGGGGGCGTTTCGGCGCTCGGAGCTCGTGGCCCTGAATGTAGAGGACGTTGAGCTCACCCGCCTGGCCCTAGTCATCCATCTGCGTCGCAGCAAAACCAATCAATATGGGGAGGAAGAAGATAAAGCAGTATTCTACGCCCCTTCAGCCGACTATTGTCCTGTGCGCGCCGTGCAGGATTGGCTCGCTATACTTGACCGGCCCACCGGCCCGCTCTTCACGCGCATGAGCCGGGGCACCAGCCGGCGACCCGCCCAACCGGGCAGTGCCCGCCTCTCGGACCAAAGTGTGAATGATTTGGTGCAGCGCCATCTGGGGGCCGCCTACACGGCGCACTCCCTGCGGGCCTCCTTTGTGACGGTGGCTGTGGAGGCGGGGCAGAGTAACAAGGCCATTAAGAACCAGACCAAGCAGAAGACGGACGCCATGATTGAGCGCTACGCCCGCCTCGATGACGTCAAGCGCTTCAATGCCGCCCAGTATCTGGGCCTTTGATGAATCACCAAGAAGAGGCGCACTTTAACCTGCGCGCTGCGCGCAGGTAGAAAACAGGGAGGGGTAGTGGTGCTACAACGCAGCGTAAACCACCTAAGTGGCCGGGTAGCAGTGACCAGCTTCTCGGAGGAGCCATTATAGCCTCAATTAGTGGGATGCCGCCAGCTACTTAGTGATTAATGCCGTATGCCCCCCTATATGCTGCATCACATTATTTACTTGAGCCGCGCCACGGTAGCCTTCAACGAGCAGCAATTGCAGCAGTTGCTGCGCCAAGCCAGCAGCCGGAACCAGGCCTTGGACGTGACGGGCATCCTGCTCTACGGGCAGGAGCAGTTTCTGCAAGTATTAGAAGGCGAGCAAGTCCCCGTGCAAACCCTCTACGAACAGATCCGCCAGGACCCGCGGCACCGCGACGTGACGACGTTCGCCGACAAACAGATTGCACAGCGGGCTTTCGAAGGCTGGGCCATGGCCTACCACCCGCAGGATCCGCAGCAGTTGCAGCAGTTTGCGGGGCTGGTCTCGCCTGCCGATTTGTGGGTAGAACGGCCGAACCTGACGCAGGCCGATCAGCACTTACTGCAGTTGCTCCGCTCATTCGTCTCGCCTTGAGTAGGCAGCAATAACCTTTCCTCAACGCTACCTAGCTGAGTTGAGTGAGGAAGGGCATTTTAGCAGTTGGTCAGGTTCGATTCTTCTTGCTTATCGTACCCAAAGTCAGTGACGTCGAGTTGTCAAATTCAAGCTTAATAATAGGGTGTTATCAGTCCTTATTTGCAAGAACAGGTAGCGACGCAGTTTACCTATCGCTACCCATCTTGCCTGAGTGAAACGGGCTTTATCTACCTAGCTCTTCGAGGGAATAGCTGCACTCAACGCTTGAATTGACCTCCTCCCACTAAACTAGGCCGGTGTAAAGTAGCGAAAATCGGGCAGTTGTCGTACCTTAAAACCCCAGGACAATGCCATGAAAAAGACCAAGTTTACCGAGGCGCAAATCGTATTCGCACTGCGCCAAGCAGACACGGGCATCACCGTCGCCGAGGTGTGCCGGAAGATGGGCATCAGCGAAGCCACGTACTACAACTGGAAGAAAAAGTACGGCGGCCTAGGCGTGCCTGAGCTGCGCCGGCTGAAGCAGTTGGAAGAAGAAAATCAGCACCTCAAACAACTCGTGGCCGACCTGAGCCTCGACAAGCAGATGCTGCAGGACGTACTCAAAAAAAAGTTCTGAAGCCCGTGCAGCGTCGCCACGCGGCTCAACACCTCATCGACGCCTATCGCATTTCGGCCCGCCGGGCCTGCCGAGTCATTGGCTTACAGCGCGCCAGCTTCGCTTACAAAGCGCATGGCCGAGATGATACGGTCCTGCGCCAACGCTTGCGCGAGCTAGCGCAAGTGCGGGTTCGCTATGGCAGTCAGCGCCTCTTTACGCTGCTGCGTCGGGAGGGCTGGCCAGACAATCATAAGCGCGTACATCGCCTTTACTGCCTGGAAGGCTTGAACTTGCGCAGCAAGCGTCCCCGACGCAATCGCGCTGCTGCCCACCGGCTGGAACGACTCCCGCTGGGACGGCTACACCAGAGCTGGAGCATGGACTTCGTAGCCGATAACCTCTTCGATGGCCGCAAAATCCGCGCCTTAACGATAGTCGATAAGTTGTAGTCGCCAGTGCCTGGCCATTCACGTCGGCCAGTCGTTGAAAGGCGAAGACGTCGTGGCCGTCATGCAGCGCTTACACCAGCAGCTAGGCGTGGTGCCGGAGCGCATCCAAGTGGACAATGGCAGTGAGTTTATTAGCAAGGCGCTCGACCGTTGGGCTTACGACCAGCACGTCACGCTGGACTTCTCTCGTCCGGGCAAACCGACAGATAATGCGTACATTGAATCGTTTAATGGCAGTTTCCGCGACGAGTGTTTGAACGTGCACTGGTTTTTGTCGTTGACCGATGCGCAAGAGAAAATCGAGCACTGGCGCCAAGAATATAATGGCTTTTGGCCCCACAGCTCGCTACAGAATTTAACGCCCAATGAGGTAGTGGCGGCCGCCACTACCGTCGAGCTTCAGAATGCCTGATACTCCACTTTCAACCGGCCCAGTAAATGGGAGGAGGTCAGGACGTCATACTTCTTGCGGGTGGCGGGCTGGCCGCCGATTAGTTTTTTCTCGGTCATGGGTAGGGGAAGTAAGACTTCTCGCTGTCCACTCTGGCTAGACCACCTCAGTAGCGAATCCAACAAAAACTTTAGTGCGCTATTTGCTTATGTATCTTGCGCAGAGAAGCGTGAAAAAGAAGTTCTCAATCACGCCAAACGTACCATTCAAGGATGAAAAAAACGCTAGCCTGCATCACATTAGCAAGTCTGAATTCGCTCTTTGCCTGTCATAAAAACGAAGACCCGCAGCCGCCTACAACGACCCAATTATTAGTAGGCAAAAAATGGCAGTTGCAGGCAAGCACTATCACAGCTTTAGGTCAGCCACCAATTGACTTGTACGCACTGAGCGCCAGCTATACAAAAGATGATTTCGAGCAATTCGACCTACCCAATGTCTTCACCTATGATGAGGGGCCAACAAAATTTAGCGCCAGTAGCCCACAAACTCAACGAGGTACTTGGGCACTCAGTACAGATAACACGCATTTAACCATTACCTATAACAATCATACCGCTGATTACATAATTGACGAATTAACTTCTACGGCACTAAAAGTTCATATTAACCAAGTCCAGAGCAATGGCGCCACGTCCGTATTGACAAATTCTTTTGTAGTAATACCTTAAACCAAAAAAGGCCTGTCATTGACAGGCCTTTTTGGTAAAGTGTAAGCGTGTTGCTAATGTTGAATTACTAACTGTTTGTTGAAGCGAACCTTACCATCCGATGTAATTCGGATATGGTAGGTACCATCTGGCAAATCAAGAACATTGACATCGGTCTCACCTTGTTTCTCGTGTAAAGTAATGACTTTACGCACTACGCCCTGTGCATCGTAGAAGGTAGCCACCCCTCCCAAGCCTCCATTGTTGAGTTTGACTCCTGCGGAACTTGGATTAGGATATACTACTGCGTATGAGTAACCGCACTGCGGATTTGCCTGGTCTAAATACTGCGTTGAGCTACCCGCTGGACCTGTGCCGCAAGGGTTAGAAGCGGTAATTGTGGTTGTAGCGTTATAGCCACCATAAACGTTCAAAGGGAAGGTTACGTATCCGCCAGATGCGATAATTTGTCCGTCGGCTTCATATCCACCGTCAACACTTGCGTGATAAGATGTGGCACCTGGTACAATGGCACAGGTTGCGTCGTAATACCAATTACAATCGTCGCCATTATAATTCTTCTGAAAAGTTATACCGCTTGGCGTGCCGGGCAGGTCTTGGGTTACAGTAATGGTAATGACTGCGTCAGCAGATTTGTTACCGCAGCTTCCGTTACCACTCGTTGAAATATAATAAGTACCAACCGCTACGCCTGGTGGTATAGATATTGTGACTGTTTGGTTGGTGGTTACATATGAGCCTCCATTATTGACTGTTGAATAACCATTCACAGTCCAGCCTGCATATGGTACCCACCAGTTATAAGAAGTATTCGTATAGGTATTGTCGTTGTTCTGGTCTACAGCTAATTGAAGTGTTTGTCCGGTATTGCCGCAGCTAGACACTTTGTAAGCGCTAGCTACTGGAACCGGTGATTTACCTTGGACGGAGATAGTTACGGTTTCGCTGGTGTACCAATAGGCTCTATGCCCTAACGACCCTTCTATGTGGGTTGACATCCGACGGTAGTAAGTGGTACGCGCAAGTGCGCCTGGTTGGTAGCTAGCACTGGTTGCTCCGCTAATGTCACTCCAGTTTGATTGGTCATAGCTGTACTGCCATTGCACTTGCTCAAGTTCTTCGCCAGCGGCGAATGAGGCTACGTTATTCTGCGCACAGGTATTTACATAGGATTGAAAGCTACTGGAGTTTTTGTCAGCTAAGACTCTGCCATTGATAATGTTAGGTTGAGCCCCATAATTGACGCACTGATTCCCACAAACAACCGTCGCGCTACCACATGGCAAGGAAGAAGCAAAAGGGACTACTACCTGGATACCAGTTCCTGTTCCGAATTGATTCGTCACTGTCAATAACCCACTTGAAACCCCCTGCGGAACCGTAATCGTTAAATTCGTTTCATTCGTATATCCGTACGAAGTAGAATAATAAGAATATGATACTCCATATACTTTCATACCATTAATATTGACAACTGGTTTACTATAGCCTTTAGAGGCATAATTTGCCCAGTCTAAATCAGTTATAATCGTGATTACATCCCCTGGGTTTACAATAACCCCCCACTATTAGGGCGCTGGAGAGTATTAGTAGCCACGTTTATGACATTGGCCGCTATTGGACCTGTTACAGTAAAGGTCGGCTTAGTACTAATAATACCCTGCGTAGGGTCTTTAATTGCTACCGAACCAGTAACGCTACCAGCAGGAATATAGAATATTATTTGGGTTCTTTGATAGTCCGATGGTGTAATGTCCTTCCCATTAAAAGATACTAAGCTATTCGTGGGGAAGTATTGGTCTCCTGTTACAGTTACTTTAGTGCCTTCAGGTCCTTTGCTTGGATTGAGTATAATATTGTTTAACGGCGGTGCGACAACGTTGAAAGGAAGTGCATTACTCGTGCCAACTGATGTTTTCACTGTCACATTCACGGAGCCCAGTGGTAGCCCAGTAGGAACTGTGGTCGATATACTGGTTCCACTTACGGTAGCGGTTGATAGTGCAGTTCCAAAATAGACCTGAATAGAGGAATAAGCAGACCAATCAGTGCTGCCAGTGATGGTAACGCCAGTGCCAATAGGACCACTAGTGGGGTTAAGACTAATGAGATTAGGTGGCCCCGTGGCAGGAACGATAACACTGAATGGTAGCGAGTTACTAGTACCAGAAGAAGTTACAACCTTCACTTGATATTGCCCGGCGGCGTACCCTGCAGGTATCGTTGCGGTTATCTGGGTGGCAGTGTTGCCTGAAAAGGCGAGACTTGCACTACCAAATAGCACTTGTGTGGCCCCGCTAAGTGAAGAGCCAGTGATTTTTACTGTTGTGCTATTATTGTTGGCAGCTGTTGTCGGTGAAAGACTAGTTATTGTCGGCGCAGCAACTTGAATTTTTAGTATTACTGGATGACTAACCTCCCCTTTAGTAGATGAGGACGGAGTGCCTTCATAATAAACAGCGTAAAAGCCAGTATTGCTCCCTACAGTTGATGCATCAACACTAAAAGTTCCTGAAAGAAAAATATACTCATATGATGAATTGTTACTCAGTGGTAGCCAATTACTATTGCTAGTGTACAGTCGAGTAACTGCTGTTGTACTAGGAGAAGAAGCTAATGAATTTTGACTGGTACCTAGAAATACATCAATGTAACCTCCCTGATTACTTCCTGCAAGTCTATAAAGCTGAGCGTTATAAGATAAACTTGTGCTTCCGGTTGGATTTAACGTTACTGGGTCTGATGGCGTATCTACAGACTTTCCACCTACTTGAAAATCACTAGGTGCCCCAAAACCACTAGGGTAAGTTGGATTTCTAAAAGTTACTTGTGCAAACAATTTATTGCTGCACAATATAAATAAAAGGATGTAAAAAAAGTTGAGGTGTCTCATGTGCAATTGTGAAAAAGAAAAAAGTGAAGGGGGGATATTATGCAGTTACCAAATCAAAAAAACTCTTTTGACTTGGTAATTCAACTAAAAAACAGTCAAATCAAATAGCTCAGTCTTTGCTGCCAAATAGGTAGCTCACAGACGCTTGGAAGGCCCGATTGTAATATGGCGTGCCTGAAATCGTACCGTTAGGATATGCTGAAACAGTACTTGCTATGTCTCTAAGGCCTAAACTGTACGTTGCTTGCAGTAGCAGCCCCCGGTAGCAGTAGCCTAAGCCGCCTTGCAAACCTGCATCAGTACCTTTAGAATAAGTGTCGCTGCTGCCCGGATTATTATCTCCTGCTACGACTTTGCCGTCAAGCTCTCCAGTTCTAGGGATTGTATAAAAGTTATAGCTAGCATGGTAACGGCCACCAACTAAGAAGCCCACATAAGGTCCCGCAAATACCTGAAGTCCTTGGCCATCATCCTGGGATGTATAGGCAAAATTCAAGGGAATAGCTATGTAATTGAGGCTAGTATTTGTGTCTGTGTAGGAGGGAGGAAGGGTGCCAGGGTCTGGTGTAGTTTCAACATGGCTCTTGTACCCTTTCTGTGAAAAAAGCACCGCTGGTCGAAAGGCAAAATGCTGATATTGAAAAGAGCTTACTACTCCCGCTTCAAAGCCTGTGCGATAGCTGTAAGACGAGTTGGTACTTTCAGGAAAGTGGGCTGTAGAAATATTAAGCCCTACTTGTGGACCGACTTTGAACCTAACCTGTGCAGCAACTGGCGTGACAAGAAGGGCGGCTGGTAAAAATAAAATTTTACCTAGCTTAAAATGATGGTAAATAGATTTATTCATGTGAAAAAAAAATAGACGGGACAAATGTATGAGGAATCCAGTATTATTTCATGAATATTTAATGAATATAAGTGCTTGACTAAAAAAGTTAATACATAGAAGTCTGCCTACTCTAGAGTGCCGCAGCGATGAGCTATCATTATCTGAGGTGGTCGGGTAGAAGTGGACACGGCGAAAGTAACTTTCCCTTGTCATGGAAGCAGCAAACCCCGCCGGTAAACGGCAGCGAACCAACTATGATGCGGCCTTTCGGACCGAAGCGGTCCGCCGCGTCACCCAGGATGGACAGGCGGCAACGCGCGTCGCCCAGGCACTGGGCATGAGCGAGGCCGTCCTGGGCAAGTGGGTGCGGGCAGCCCGCGCCCAAGCGGCGCGTCCAGCCGGCAGCGAAGCGCTGGAGCAGGAAAACAAGCAGTTGCGGGCGCAATTGGCCCGTGCCGAGATGGAGCGCGATATTTTAAAAAAAGCGCTGACCATCTTTTCACAACCGACGGGCCGATGAAACGCTTCGCTTTCATTGCCTTACACACTGCCCATTGGCCCGTGCGGGAGCAGTGCCGCTTACTGGCTGTCAGCCCCAGCGGCTACTATGCCTGGCGTAAGCGCCAACCAGCAGCAGCCGTCGAGCCAACGCCACGCGCTTGGCAGGTGGCGGCCCAGCGCGTGTTTACGACCCATGCCGGCCGTTATGGCCAGCGCCGGCTACGGGCCCAACTGCGGCGCGAAGGCCACGCGGTGGGCCGGCAGCGACTGCGCGCCTGGCTCAGCGCCAGTGGCTTACGCCCTCTCTGCACCCGCGCCAGTACCCGCTCCCCGCGCACCACTCAGCCTGACCCACAGGCCGTGGCTGCGGCCAACAAACTCGCCAGCTGGCCGGCCGCCACCGCCCCGAATCAAATCTGGGTGGGCGACATCACTTACCTGGCCCTAGCTACGGGGCAATGGGCTTATCTGGCCTGCTGGCGCGATGCCTTTTCCCGGCGCGTGGTCGGCTGGCACGTGAGCGAATCGCTGCATACAGACCTGATTTTGAACGCTTTTACCCGAGCTGTTACGGTCTGCCAGCCCCCGCCCGGCCTGCTCGTGCATGCCGACCGCGGCAGCCAGTACACCAGCGACGCTTTTACCACCCTGCTGGACCGGACCCAGGCTATTGCCAGCCTGAGCCGGCCCGGTAACCCGTATGACAACGCCTTGGCCGAGAGTGGCTGGAGCACGCTCAAAACCGAGCTACTCCCGCGTGGGGCCTGTTTTGCCGACCTGCAAGAAGCCCGCCTGGAACTGGCCGAATACCTCGACCACTACTACAACACCCAACGCCTGCACTCCGCCCTGGGCTACTGCACCCCGCCCTGGGCTACTGCACCCCGCTTGAAATCGAACTCCACTACCGTTTCAACCTACCTTAGCTCTGTGTCCACTGGCACCCGACCACCTCAGTAATTCCTCACGGCCCTAAAATCCTGTTTATAGGGACGCGTGAAAGCAGTTACCAATGAGAGATTCTGCTTAGAACCCTCATTGGTAACTGCCTTGGCCGTTTTTCCTTGTCGGTCACCACACCGCCCGGCCGCCGAATGCCCCTTACTTCACCACCAGGCGCAGGGCCTGGGTGCCCGCGCGCACCACGTACACGCCCGCACTCAGGCCGGCTGGTAGCGCCAGCGCCGCCGTGCCCGACGCATCAGCCACCTCTGCCGTGACGAGGCGGCCCAGCGCATCGAACACGCGCACGGTCGTGCCCGGCACGGCGCCCGTGAGCGTAGCTGTACCCACGTGGGTCGGGTTGGGGAACAGCGCTACGCCTGCCTCAGACTTGGTTAGCAGCGCGACACTATGCACGGGCGAGAAGCTGGCCGTGCCGTCTAGGTCCACCTGGCGCAGGCGGTAGTAGAGCGTGCGTGCTCCCAGGGGCAGCATGGCGTCGGTCAGCGCATAGGCATGGGCCGTCGCACTGGTGCCTGCAGCGGCTACCTCGTTGATCTTTGCAAACGCCGTTCCATCTTGGCTACGCTCGACCTCAAAGCGGGCGCTGTTTACCTCGCTGGCCGTGGCCCAGGCCAGGCGTACGGCCGCGCTACCCGCGGTGGTAGCCGTGAAGGAAGTCAGCTCCACCGGCAGCGGGTTGGCCGCGTTGCCCAGCGTCCAGATGGAGAAATCCGTAATGCCGGTCTTGGTTAGGGTCGTGCCGTTCACGGCCGACAGGCTCTGCGCAGTCCAGGGGCCGCTCGTGCTCGTCGTAGACTTAAACAAGCGCAGGTTGGCGGCGGGGATGGCGTTGAGTTCGTGGGGAAGTAGGTAAAGTCGAGCTGCACATTCAGCCCCGTATTAGTCGCAGGCGTGATAGTGAAGTAGCGCAGAATGCTCTGGCTGGTGCCTACGCCCGTCAAGGCTACGCCAGTGGTGCGCGTAACGAGTGTCGCCCCAGGGGCCGGGCTGCCCGCAGCGGGCGTCAGCTGCAGGCCAAGGCCGGCAAAGGACTCGGCTGTGCCCGGGGTCAGCGTCCGGTTGACCACCACGTTACCCAGCACATAGCTAGCGTCGGACTCGCTGAGCATGGCCGAGCCGCCCATGTTTACCTGATAAGCGCTAGTCGTGGTGAGCGTGCCGCTGACGAGTGTCAGGGCTGAATTGATGGGTAGATTCTGCCCTAGTTGCACCGTGCCGCTGGGCTTGTTCACTACCAAGGTAGTAAAGGGCGTGCTGGTGCTGCCGCCCAGCGTCTGGGTAGCGGCGCTGCCCACGAATTGCACGAAGCCTGAAAGGGTGGCCGTGCCGTTGTTGGTCAGGTTGCCGTTCACTTGCAGCGTGGTCCCACTATTCACCGTCAAGCTACCGCCGCTCGTAATCGTCAGGTCTTTGATAGCTAGCGTTCCTGCACTCACAGTGGGGTAGCGGGACTGGCTGGCCGGAATCACGGCGTTGGTAGCCGCGTCGGGCACTTGGCCGTAGCTCCAGTTCTGGCAGGCGAGCGGGCTCGTGTTCAGGCTGCCGGTCCAAGTGGTGGTGGGCGTAGCCGGTACGCTTACCGTGACGATAGCCGAGGCGGTGGCCGTATTGCCGCCCGCATCGGTCACGGTCAACGTTACGGGCGCGCCATTGGTAACAGGGGCTGCGTTAGTGGTCCAGTTGGGGTTGTTGACGAGCGTAGCCAGGTTGGCGGCGTTGCCCGTAGCATCGTTGGCGAATGTACCACTGCCTTCGTTAAGGCGGTAGTAGGCCACTAGACCGGTGGTGCTGCCGGGCAGGCCGATGCCTTTGGCGGTACTAAGCTGGGCCTGGGTGCGGGCTACGTTCCAGACCCGTACTTCGTCGATACTGCCGTTGAAGTACTCGTTGCCGTTGGTGGTACCGATGGTCACATTGTTAGCGTTGGGCACGGCGTGGGCGCCGGGGTGGTCCGAACTGATAGCCGCGCCGTCGAGGTAGAGTGTACGCGTGTTGGCCACAGCGTCGTAGGTGGCGGCCACGTGATGCCAGCTGCCGCTCAGGTCCGCAGTCGTGGTCACCAGGTCTGGACCCCACCAGTAGTTCTCGAGGCCGATACCGCGGAAGTCGTTAAATAGGCGCAGGGCATTCACCTGTGGGCCGGTGCCGTAGGTGCCCCAGCCGATGATACAGTAGGTCCCATGGCTGTGGGCTTAATCCAGGCTTCAAGCGTGTAAGAACTGTTGCCGATAGGCAGGCTATTGCCGGGCGCCACGGTCAGGTACTGGCCGCTACCGTTCAAACTCAGGGCGCTGGCCACGGTGGGCGGCACGGCATCGGTGCAGCTGAAGCTGCTGGGCAATACGCTTAAAGCACCGGCTAGGGCCGGGCCGCAGTTGGCGGTGCTGCCGTTGTTGACAGCGGTGGCCGCCAGGGAGGCATTGCCATTCACGTCCAACGTCACGCTGGCATTCTGGGCAATAGCCACCGGGGCGGGCAGACCTGAATGGTGTTAGAATTACCGCCTTGCCCCGTGACCGAGGTTTTATCGGCCCGCACGCGGTAGTAGTACGTGGTGCCCGCGCTCAGGCCGGTCACAGCCTGGCTAGTCCCGCTACTTACGGTGAATGGCGAGCCGGTAATGGAGGAGGCGAAGGTGCTGGAGGTCGACACGTCGAGACGGTAACCGTTATCGACGGTGCCTATGGCTGGGGGCGTCCAGTTGGCCGTGAAGCTGCTGGCGGTCTGACCTGTGGCGGCCGTGGCGGTGGGCACTACTAGGGCGTAGCTCTCTACGTAGTTGGAGGAACTGCCGGTGAGGGCAAAGTTGGTGAGCGTACCAGCGTAGGCGTTGGCACTTTGGTCGTAGAGGGTGGTCTGACCCGTGTTGGTACTGCCGCCCGTGCCCTGGTCGAAGCTGAGGTAGAATTTCAGACTGGCCGGCAGGACGGAAGCCGTGCTACGCATGTCAGCCTGCACCTGGGCCTGGCTCAACGCCGCCGTATAAATGCGCACCTCGTCGAGGCGGCCATTGAGCAGGTTGCCGTAGACTTGCGACTTGCCTAGCGTCAGGGTAGCCGAGGCGGAGATGCTGCTGCTGGTGGTAGTGCTGGCTTCGAGCGCGCCGTTGATGTACAGCTGCATGGTGCTACCGTTCCACACGGCCGCCACGTGCGCCCAACGGTTGGCGGGCAGCGCGGTGGTGCTGGCATCGATGCGCTGCCAGGCCGGGTTGCCCATGCCACCGGTCCATACCTCGGCGTGCAGGGTGTTGCCGTTAAGATAGAGGTTGTAGTCGCCGTCCTTCCGGATAATCGATTCGGCTCCGTTGCCGCCGTCGTAATAGACCCAAGCTTCCATCGAGAAGGAGCCGAGTCCCAGGTTGTTCACGGCCGGCGTGCTGCCAAAGGGCACGTAGTCGTCCACGCCGTCAAAGGCCAATGCGTTGCCGGGCGGAGTAGCCGCCACGGTGGTGAAGGTGTTGGTAGTGGCCGTGCCGCCGGCTGTGGTCACGCTGGTCGTGCCACTGGCGCCGGCTGTGGCCGGCACCTGGAAGGTGAGGCTAGTGGCGTTGTTGTTCACGAAGCTAGCCGCGCTGGCGTCCACCCCGTTCACGCTCACGCCGGTCACATTGTTCAGATTGGTGCCCGTCACGGTCACAGCCTGGCCGCGCACGCCGGGCGTGGGGCTGATGGTGGTGAGCGTGGGGGGAAGCAGCTGGTTCAGGCGGATACTCACCGTAGTGCTGCCCGTGTTGGGCACGGCCAGGTCGAGGTCCCCGTCCCCGTCTAGGTCGCCTACTGCTACGCCTTGCGGGCTGCTGGTAACGGGCACGTCGGAACCGCCGGAGAAAGCCCCACTGCCGTCATTGAACCGCACGCTCACCACACTGCTCTGGCTGGGGGCCATCAGGTCGAGGTCGCCGTCGGCGTCAAGGTCTCCCAGCGCCACCATGCACGCATTATCCCCCGTCGGCACGTCGGCCCCGCCCGCGAAAGCCCCGCTGCCATCGTTGAGCCGTACGCTCACCGAGCCGGTGGCAGCTTGGTTGGCCGTGAGCAGGTCCAGGTCGCCGTCGCCATCCACGTCCCCAGCGTCATGCCGTTAGGATTACTGCCCACGCTGACGCTGGTACTCCCGCTAAAGCTACCGCTGCCATTGTTGAAGCGCACGGCCACCGTACCAGTGGTAGCGTGGACGCTCGCGACAAAGTCCAGGTCGCCATCCCCGTCCAGGTCGCCCAGCGCCAAGCCTTGCACCGTACCGCCGATAGTCACGTCAGAACCGCCCGAAAACGTGCCGCTGCCGTCGTTGAGGCGAATGCTTACCTTACCACTCTGGCTGGCGGAAGTCAGGTCCAGGTCGCCGTCGCCGTCCACGTCGGCCATCACAATCGTCCAGGAAGTAGGTAAGGTCACGGTTTGCGTGCCACTAAACGCGCCGCTGCCATTATTGAGCCGCACCGCCACGCCGCCACTACTACCAGCCAGCAGGTCGAGGTCGCCGTCGCTGTCTATGTCGGCCAACGCCACTGCAAATATGCCCCCACCGCCACCGTTTGCATACCGGTAAAGGTTCCGGTGCCATCATTGAACAACACCGCCACGGTGCTGCTAGCACCCGCCACTAGGTCCAGGTCGCCGTCGCCGTCGAGGTCGCCCAGGGCCACACAGTACGACTTACCAATGCCAGCGAGTTCGGAGCTCTGGGCGAAGGCACCCCGGCCCGGCCCGGCCACGGCCGTGGTGAACTGGTAGACGTACGGCCCCCAACCCCGCCGCTGGTGCTCTGCACCGAAGCCGGGATGCTGGTAAATACTGTTTCGCCCGCCTTAAAAGGGCTGGTAGGTGCGAAGGTGACGGTATTGGCACTGGTGCTGTAGGTGCCGACCTTGCGGCCGCCGGCCCGCGCCGAAAACACCTTGATGTTGCCGGCCGTAGCCGGGGCAATGTTTTGCGCAAAGCCCACCGCCACGGTAGTAGTGAGCGCCGCGGTGCGAGAGTTGCGGGCCGGCGTCAGGCTGGTGATGGCAAATGGGACCACAAAGTTGCTACTGGCCGCGCTGGTGCCGCTGGGCGTGGTCACGGTGAGGGGGCCCGTGGTGGCCCCGGCCGGCACATTCAGCACCAGCTGCGTGGCGCTGTTACTGGTGAACGTAGTTTGAGCCGTGCCATGGAAACTCACGCTGCTGGCTCCGGAAAGGTTGGTGCCCGTAATAGTGACGCTGGTACCGATGGGTCCGGTTGTGGGGTGAAGCTTGTGATGGTTGGCCTCTGGGCCGCCGCCAGCCGGGCAGTAGCACCAGCAGCAGTGCCAGCAGCCGAAAAAAGGTAGGCCTCCCAGGGGCTAGGTGTAACGTGTATTTCATCAACAAATAGAAGGGGAAATGAAGACCTAGTGAAAGCCTAAGCGGACTAAACCAACCAGCTAGGCGCTTTTCGGCTAGATATCTGCAAAGGTCGAGCTTACACTAGCACGGCGCTATGACATAAATATGTTATTATCGCCCCCACTAGCTGAGAGCCCTGTTTTACTAGCCAAGTGCGCCGGGGCGAGCTGCTGAGGCCGCAAAAAGCCCGGCTATTATATAGTATTTGGGTGGGAGTAAGCGGTCTTTCCGTCCGCGACTTATTAAGTTGAGAGTGACCCTGGGCCGACACGCGCGAACGGAAAAGCTACTCTACGGGGCGAGAGCACTAGGCGCGAGAATATGCCGGTAGCGCTCTGCCGCTCGGTCTTGCTGAGTGGAATGGTCCTATCAGGGTTAGCACTCGCAGGTTTTAACAGTGTTTAGCACCCACCAACTGTTGGCGCGATAGCGGCCCAGCAAGGTGCGGTGGCTGTTGCAGAAGTAGGTGCTTGGCCAACGGTATCTTGGGCTTATGCAGGGCCACAAACAATTCATCGACAAAGTCGTGCTGCGCTTCCAGTTGTCGGAGCGCGTACCCAAACAGAATCTGTATCGCCGCTTGGGTGAGCTGCTCACCTGGGACTTTCTCTATGCGCAGACGCAGCCCTTCTACAGCCACACGGGCCAGCCCTCGCTCGACCCCGTCGTCTTCTTTAAGTTGATGCTGGTCAGCCGACTGGAAAACCTAGTCAGCGACCGCCGCCTGATGGAGCACTGCAGCCTGCGGCTCGATATCCTCTATTTTCTGGGCTACGAGGTGGACGAGGACCTGCCCTGGCACTCGACCATTAGCCGCACGCGCCAGTTGTATCCGGCCGCTGTCTTCGAGCACCTGTTCGAGCACGTCTTTGCCCAGTGCGTAGCCGCTGGCCTGGTCACGGGCTATACCCAGGCCGTGGACTCGGCCTTCGTCAAGGCCAACGCCTCGCTAGAGAGCTTGTGCGAGAAGCAGCCCGCCGACGCACCTACCTCCGTTCTGCACGTGAGCGGCGAACTAGCCTCGGATACTCCCGTTGCCCAGTCGGCCGTACCGGTCTCCAGCCCGGCGCACCAGCTACGCCGGGTTGCCACTGCCCACGCCCGTTACGTGCGCAACGATAGCGGTCCATTGGGCCGCAGCCGTCCCCAAGCGCGCCTGCTGAGCAATAAGACGCATTACAGCCCAGCCGACCCCGACGCACGTATTTCGGTCAAACCGGGTAAAGCACGGGCACTCAATTACCTGTGCAGCATGGCCGTGGATGAGGGGCACGGCGTTATCAGTCACATCCAGGCGGACTTCGCCGACCAGCGCGATAGCACGTTACTGCCGAGCATCGTCGCGCCGCTTCAGCAGCGCCTACTTGCGCAAGAGCTGCCGGTGCGGGAGGTAGCGGCCGATACCAACTACTCGAACGGAGTGAACTACGCCCTGCTCGAAGCCCGCGGCATTACCCCCTGGATTCCCGTTTTCGGTAGGTACAAGCTCGAAATTGAGGGCTTCGCCTACGATAAAGAAGCCGATTGCTTTACGTGCCCAGCGGGCAAGCGATTGCCCTTTAAGTGTTTCGACTCCGACCCGGATGGCCGGCTCTCGAAGCGCTACAGTGCCTCCAGCCGCGATTGTCGACGCTGCCCGCGCAAGCCCACCTGTGCCCCAAAGAGTACGAAGCGCACGCTTACGCGCACGGCCTACGACGCGCACTACCGCCGGGCGCTGGCCCGGCAGCAAAGTCGGCCAGGCCGGCGCATGCGTCGGCTGCGGCAGCGCACGGTGGAGCCCGTTTTTGGCAGCTTACTGCAGCACTACGGTTTGCGCCGGGTCAACACGCGGGGCGTAGCAGTGCGCATAAAACGATGCTGCTCACGGCCATCGCCTTCAACCTCAAGAAACTGCTCAAGTACCAGTCTCAACAGGTACTGCGCCTGGCCATCGCCCTGCCCAAGCCACCGGCTGAGCAGCGGCTTTTGCCCTTTTGGCGCACGTAGTACCTTCAGTAGCAGCACCTTGGGAACAGGGGGCAAAAAGGGCCAGGAGTTCTGCAACAGCCACTGCACCTTGCTGACCCGCCCTTTTTCGGCTTCTGAAACCCCTGCCACGAGCAAGGAAGACGCTTGTGGTTTACTTTCTGAGCCAGCCGCCCCGTGAGGCACTTTCTGAGCCTCTCAAGGGGTACCTTTCGGGCTGCAAGTAAGGTCTTATACCATCCAGCGTAGACGAGCTTCCTGCTTCACGAATTGCCCAGCTGGTCTTAATACTGAAAAAGCTCCTGCAGCCGCTCACATACTGCTTGCGCCGTGGCTTTAGACAGGGTGCCTAAGCGGCGCACCAAGCGGGTCTTATCCACCGAGCGGATATGGTCCAGTGCTACCTGGCCTTCCTTGCCCTGAAAAGTGCAGTCTACCCGGGAGGGGTAATCGCGCCGGGTGCTGGTCAGGGCGGCAATGGTCACCGTGCGCAGGTGGCGATTCATCTCGTCGGGGGAGAGCACCACGCAGGGGCGAGTCTTGTTAATTTCGCTGCCCTGGGTCGGGTCGAGGTTGATGAGCCACACCTCGAAGCGCTGCACCGCTACCACTGCCATTCCGTTTCCTCAAAGGCCTCCTCCGAGAATCCCTCCAGCAGCTCGCCCTCCGGGGTCTGCCCCTGGGCAATCGCGTGCTGAAAGCGCTCGTCCCACCCCTGGCGGCGGGGCTTCGCCACTGGCTTGATAAGCAGGCCCTCCGGCGTGGGCTGCAGGTCGACCTCGCCGGCGAGGTGGTACTGTTGCAGTAACTTCTTGGGCAGCACAATACCCTGGGAATTGCCGACCCGAATCAGGCGCGTGTTCATAAAGCAAATGTACGTACAATGTACTTACATGCAGTACGCAGTATTCGTTCTCCAACCAACTACCAGTAATTGGCCTTCCTGAGCCCCATATCATGCTGCCAGGTAACCAGCAATATGTTCAATACTGACCAGCATGTTCAGTTAAACGACCGTTTGCGTAAACCGCCCGTTTCAACTCCAGCAGGTGTTTTAGGTGCCTTAAGTGGCCTCGCTCACGATGGTTTTACCGAACAGGAAATGGAAAGGAAACCCCTGCGCCGGCACGTGGAGCAATACCGGCGACTCCGGAGCGGAATTGAGAACGACCAACTGCGGGGCGTGGCCAGGTTCTACCAGGAAGTAGACGGCGCACATCGGCCCGAGGGGTTCGGACCACCATTCTGCGCTGTGGGGCAAATCCCGAAACACCCCGCGCAAGCACCCCGCGCTTTGTCGTTGCACACACTGGCGGATGCGCTGGACGGTATCGGGGGAAGCGGCCGCATACCCCAGCAAGTACACCTTTTTTGCCGCCAAGCCGTGGCGGGCCAAGCGGCGGCGGTGAGACCCGCGGTCGGACCAGGAAGCGACCCGGGTGAACGTCAGGCGGTCAACGAAGCTCCGTGATTTCATGGCGTCGGTCTACGCAGACCCGAGTGAAGCACAATTATACCCTCCTATTTTTGAACGGGCCGTGTTCACCGACCCACCCTTAAAGTGAACTTACCTGGACTTACTCTACTGGGCGAATGGCCGTGATTAGCCAGTGGTCTTGCTGGCGGGCCAAGCTAAAAGCTAGGTTGCGCCCATCGCTCATCTCCGCCTCCTTCCACTGATACAGGACTTGGGCGGTATCCGCGCCGACCGTTACCCGCGTCGGCTGGCTACGGAGTACGAACTGGGTCTGCGTTTCCCCTGCCTGTGTGAAGAGGACGCGGTCATAATCCAAGCCTATCACGGTGCCATCGGTCTGCGGGTGCGCGCGGAGCGAGTCCTGGAATTGACGGAAAAAGTGACGATGAGCCTGCACGTACACGGGCGATACCGAGGGGCAACTCTGCAACAGGCGCAAGTAGCGGTCGACCGCCTGAAAGTCCACCGCATACACCCGAGTCGTGTCGTCGTCCACTGCGGCAGGGACCACGGGCAGGGAATTGAGTTGTTCCTGGTGCTGCTCATACCAAGTCAAAAAGGTGCGAACGCACGCGGTGGGCGTCTCGGGCGGACGACCCGCGGGCGGGGCGGCGGGTTTGCCCCTTGGGTGGTGGGCAGTTTCTCGTGCGGGTCCGCGCAAGCGTTGAGTAGCAGCAGTGCTACCCCAAAAAGCTGGTACGGTCGTTTCATCCGCCTAAAGTATGGCTCCTTTCACTGAACTGCTACCTCTTCGAGCTTGTGCGCCCGGTTTGTGTAGTCTGCGAACCGAACGGAGTTTAAGAAACTGGTTCACCAATCAAAGTTTGGGAAACACACGTCGGCGGTGAATTTCCTAAACTCTAAGCCATCCAAAAAAGGCTCGTTTTTTGGACTATCCGGCAGAGCGCCCTAGCGTCCCCAAAAATCAGCGTTTTTGGGGACGTTTTTTGACACCCTTTTTTGGATGGTTTTGGCGGCTATTAGGTGGGGGCTTTTGCCAAGGCCAGGATTTGCCCAGCGCCCCGACCAACCAGGGCAAACACGAGCAGGCCAATGAGCAAGTCGGGCCAGGGCGAATGAGTGAGCTGCACCAGCCCGGCGGCCCCCATCACGCCCAGGTTCACCAGCACATCGTTGGAAGTAAAAATCTGGCTGGCCTGAATGTGGACCTGCTCGGTACTGGCCCGTTGGAGCAGCCGCAACGTGGCCCAGTTGCCCAGCAGCGCCAAGCAGGCAATGCCTACCATGAGCGCGACGTTCGGGCTTGGCGCGGGGGCCATAAAGCGGCGCACGGTCTCCCCTATACCGCCGAGCGCGAGCGCCGCTTGCAGATAGCCGGCGGCTTGGGCGACGCGCCGTTGCGTACGGGCTGCCTGCCCCACGGCATAGAGGGCGAGCGCATAGACTAGGGCGTCGGCCAGCATATCGAGCGAGTCGGCCACTAGGCCCAGGGAGCGGGCCAGCCAGCCCATTCCCAGCTCTAGGACAAAGAACCCGGCATTGATGCCGAGCACCGTCCACAATAAACGGCGGTCGCGGGGCACTTCCTCCCGTAAGTCGGGGCAATCGACGGGGTGGTGTCTACCAGGGCACTGCCTAGGTTAAGCCGGTCTAAAGCCTGCGTGAGGGGAGCCACCGCGCCGGTATGCAGCACGGTGAGCTGGCGACCAGCCAAGTCGAACTGCAGCTGGGCCACGGCCGGGTTGCCACTGAAGTGCAAACGGATTAACTGCTCTTCGGCCGGGCAATCCATTTTGGCAACCATAAAAACAGACTTGTTCATGGGCAGGGAGTTGGCAATAAGGGCGGTAGCGAAGGACCTTTGGGCATGCGCGTCGCCATCTATGCCCGGGTATCCACCAAAGACAAAGGTCAGGATACGGAGAACCAACTCTACCAACTCCGCGAGTTCGCCGAGCGTCACGGCACCATCTACCACGTATTCACGGATCAGGAGTCAGGTGGCAAGGCTGACCGGGCTGCATTCAAGCGCTTGCTGTTGGAGGCGTACCAGCAGAAATTCGATTTGGTCGTCTTCTGGCGGCTGGACCGCTTCAGCCGGGAGGGAGCGCTGACCACCTTGCGCTACCTGAAGGAGTTGAAAGACCACGGGGTGAATTACAAGTCCTTCACGGAATCCTACCTCGACTCGTTAGGCCCCTTCGGCGACGTGATCGTCTCGATGCTGGCCACCATCGCCGCCCAGGACCTGCTTAAGATATCGGAGAACACCAAGGCCGCGCTGGCCAAGAAGAAGGCCGCCGGCATCAAGCTCGGCACGCCCGGTAAGAGTCCCGCGCAAATCGAGCAGATTCGCCGGCTCAAAGGGGGCGGTATGTCGAACTACGCCATCAGTAAAAGCATGGGAATTTCGGCTAGTACCGTTGCCAAATACCTCGCAGAATAAGACTCGTTTGCCACCCTTTTTGCCTCCTTTTTCGGTAGAAAGTGCCTTTAAGCACTCAGAACGCAACTTACTTTCGTGCCGGGTGGCGCGGCTTCTTTAATTATTGTTTGTCACGCTTTCTGGGCCTTCGTTTAAGTAATGTGACAAGGCCCTCTCTCCTTAGCTGGACTCTGCAGGATGACCTTTCGGGGCGGCTTTTCGACTGCCGTGAACGTTCGTTTAAGGTATCCCAATAGGGCTCCTTCACCTAGTTAGTAGTGGGCCGCTGGTCTTGCACTACCCAAAAGGTAAGCTCGACTTGCTCGCCTGCTCGAAGCTTAAGCTTGGGAATATCCACGCGGTAGAAACCGATAAAACCGCCATGTACTGCGTAGGTACCCGCGGCGCATTCATAGCGAAAATGCCCCAGGGTGTCCGTCGTGACGATTGTTTTATTGAATGCGACAACCGCTACTTTCAGTGGGTGCTTCGTCACTAGGTCGAAGACGGAGCCCACCACGATACACCCTGCTTGTGCTGGCACGGCGGGTAGTCGTCGGATTGTGTAGGTGCCGGGGTCAGGCAGTGTGCCGTTCCAGCAGTTGGCGATACCACTTGCCAACGACCAGCTAAGCGCGGCGAGAGGGATTTTCATAGCAGGGAGAAGTAAACGAGGTCACCAAAAGGTTCGTGTAGAGGAGGCAATAGCTTTGAAAAACTTCTGCTTTCTTGATAGAGACCTATAACGACAGTTATGTAAAACGGTATCTTGCTGTAGATAAAGGATATATAGGCAGTAGCAACTAACCCGACTTTAGTGGTCCTAGTGCCCGTGCCAGCGTTGGTTGAACCATAGCTCCTAGATAAGTATGGGGCCGTATGAACTAGCTCCTGCTCACCTACCTGCTGGTGGTCAGCATCGGCGAAGGAGAGGGGCGCATGGAGCCACACTCTGCTCACTACGTGAGGTGGGAGCAAGAAGAGTATCACCTATATGCTAGCAAAGTATATAACTTTACGACGTTACTACTCCTAGTAAGCATCACATTTTTTCCTGCCAATGAAAGATACTCACTTGAGACTACTAGCGCTGTCGCTGCTAACGTTAAGCCAATGCAAAAAAGACGACTATAATCCCCAATTACCTCCTGAAACAACCACGGGTGCGTACACGTTTGGCTGTAAAGTGGATGGGCAGGTTTTTGTACCCCGAGATGGCAGGGGGAAGCCCGGCCTGGATGGGGTAGAGTACGTGAAGGGAACAGGGCGGGGCGGCTATTACCTCAATCTGGGTGCCACTGACTGGCATGCGGTGAATGGCGTTGCGCTACACACCGACAGTTTACTGTTCGAAACCGGGAAAACCTATCTGTTTAAACCAGGGAAAGGCCACGCGCAAGCCATTGCTAATTATGACAATAACAACTTTGATGAGTTTGACACGGACTCTGGCCAGCTCGTGATTACGCGCTATGACTCTATCGAGCGCATTCTAGCTGGGCGTTTCGATTTTGTAGCCACCAATCGGTATACCGGTAAACAGCTACACGTCACAGACGGGCGTTTTGATGTGGTATTTTAACTTTTAGGCGCCTCTTTTTCACAGCTGAAGTCGATGACGCATTCCTTTACCACGTCTCCCTCTACTTAGCTGCCGCGCTGGGTTTGAGTGGCGTTACGCCTACTAAGCCAGGCATATTTTGCAATAGTGGGTATAACGTCGATTATGATAAGTGAAGGTGCCTTTCGAGTGTTTTCTAGTACCAGCAAGGTAAAGAATCAGCTAATTAATTCGCTTCAACCTATTGGCTATCAATAACAATTAGTCCAATAAGGGCCCCAACGTTGATGTAGCAAGAAATTTTATCCATACAATCTTATATGCACAGTCGTCAATAATACTACTAATTTTAGTCTTTTAAAAACTAATTTTACTGGCAGTCACGTATACTTGCGACCTCCCTCTACTTTTTAGGCCGATGCGTGACGTTGAATTAATTCCGGTAATAGCGACCGAAACCCCTTTCTTTCTACCGCTTTTTAGCTGCACGGTACCCGCTGGCTTTCCCTCTCCAGCCTCCGACCACCTTGAAGACGAGTTGTTTGACCTGAACCGGCTACTGCTACGCCACCCCGACGCAACGTACCTGGTGCGGGTATCGGGCGAGAGCATGGCCGGCGCTGAGATTCATACCGGGGACTTGCTGGCGGTCGATAAGCAGATGGAAGCCGACCATGGGCACATTGTAGTCGCCGTGGTTGAGGGCGAATGCACCGTCAAGCAGTTTGTCTACCAAAAGGGTAGCTGGTGGCTGATGCCGGCCAATCCCGCCTTTACGCCCTACCAGATTCGGGATACTGATGAGGTAAGTATTTGGGGCGTGGTCACGCACGTGCTGCACGAGCTGGTACCGGGCAAGCTCGCCGCCTTACTGCGAACCCGCGACTAAACTAACGAGGTATGTTCGGACTCGTCGACGCCAACAATTTCTACGTGAGCTGCGAGCGCGTCTTCCAGCCGCGCTACGAAAAGCGGCCCGTGGTGGTCCTGAGTAGTAACGATGGCAACGTCGTAAGCCGGAGCGCGGAAGTCAAGGCCCTCGGCGTGCCGATGGGCGCGCCTTACTTTGAAGTCAGGGAGTTGCTGCGGGCCAACTACACCGCTGTGTTTTCCAGCAACTATGCCCTCTATGGGTCCATGAGTGCGCGGGTCATGTACTGCCTGGCGCAACGGGTGCCCGCCATGGAGATTTATTCCATCGATGAGGCCTTTCTGGACCTACACGGCCTGGAGCGGCACCTGACACCCTACCTGGGCCGGCTGGATGACCTCGCCCAGACCCTGCGCACCGATGTGAAACGCCGTACGGGCATTCCCACCTGCGTCGGAGTGGCCCCGACCAAAACCCTGGCGAAGCTCGCCAACCGCTTGGCTAAGAAACGCCCGGACCTGGATGGGGTGCTATATCTCGACAGTGCCGAACGCCGGGCCTGGGCCCTGAAGCAAGTGGCGGTGGGCGACGTATGGGGAATCGGCCGGCAGTATGCCCAGAAGCTTACGGCGGCGGGCATCGACTCGGCGGCCGACCTGGCCCGCGTGTCGGATGCCTGGGCCCGGAAGTACCTGGGCGGGGTCATGGGGGCGCGGCTGGTGCAGGAGTTGCAGGGCCGGCCTTGCGCAGGACTGCATCCGTCCGAAGACGGAACGCTCAGCCGGCAAAGCCTCAGCTGCTCCCGCACGTTTGGCCGGCCGCTGTCAGCCTTCTCCGATGTGCTGGCCGCGGTGGCCGCGTTCCTGTCGCGGACGGCGGAAAAGCTGCGCGCTCAGGGCGATTCTACCCACGTGCTAACGGTATACATCAGCAAAAACCGCTTCGCGGCCGATGTGCTGCCACCATTCTCGCGCTCCGCAACGCTTACCCTGCCCGCCGGGCCTACGGCCGATACAACCGTGCTGCTGGGCTACGCCCGCGCGCTGCTCAGTCGGATTTGGGAGCCCGGCACAGCCTACCATAAGGCGGGGGTAGTACTCGACGGCTTGGAGCCGCCCGGCACTGGCCAACAGCTGGACTTATTTGCTCCTGCGACGGCTCCGCTGGTACTACCCCAAAAGCCGGCCCTGGTCACCAGGCGGCTGGGCTTGATGGCCAGCATTGACGCCCTGAATGAGCGCTTCGGCAGAGGCACGGTGCGGGTAGCTACGGCAGTTCCGGCACCTGGCCCCTTCACCCCGGCTGGCAGGGGTAATCGTCCACCCTGGGAAGGCAAGGCCCACTGGCGCTCCCCTGCTTTCACAACGCGCCTGGAAGATTTACTGTTGGTTAATTAGCAGGTGTCGGCCTGCCGCTCCCCCTCGCTCTGCCCTAAAATCTGCTTCATCATCTGTCTGTACACGCCGGGCGGATACATGGCCTCGCATTCTTCATCCGTGGCAATCAGGTCGATTTCCGGCAGATGGAGATTTAGCAGGTCGCGGTCCAGCTCTTTGGCCGTGATGTTGTGACGGGGGTCAAACGACTCCTCAGAGGCTGTGCTAATGGTGTTCATATGCTCAGGCACGGTGTAGATAAGGTCCCACCCTACCAACAGAAAGCTAGATGAAGCTCATGGCGCAAGGTGACAGTATTTCGGTTAAGGTATAGCTTCTGCTGGGTTTAGCGGTAGAGCAGCTCTCCTTTCGAGCTGCCGCTACTTTCGCTGCTTCCTGACTAATCACGCTGCTTTAAAGCTTTGGGGCCGTGAGAAAAGTCAGCTGCGTCTGAAAGGAGGCCAGTGCCTGGGCATCCGGCAACACAAACCACGTGGTCTTACCCGTGAGGGGAAAGCGCAGCAGCTGCGCGGGTATGCCCAGGCTAGCGAGTACGCGTTGCACGAGACGAGGCTCGTCACGCTTGAGCTTGCCGTTTTTCAGGTTGACGACGTTGGTGTAGGTGAGCTGGTGGGCCTCACAAAATGGCTTCAATTCCCCATTGCCCAGCATTTTCAACCGTCCCTGAGCATAAAGCAGCGTATCGGCGTAGGAAACGGTCAAACTCAGGTCTGGAAACGGTAGAGGGGGACTTCGGCTTGGTGGCCTACTTCTTCAGTCATGTGTGGTGTATCTTCTTCCTGACCAGGCCATGCTGGGCTCAGGAATAATTGGTAAATTCAGTCAGGATGGTAACAGAATGGTGCATTTGGCGCAAAGGAAACAAGTCAAAGCTCTTCCACATACTCCCCAATGGCCGGTGGGGGTACGTAGCAGCTACTGTCAGCCCGGGTGCGATTGCTGGCGGTCCGCTGCGTTCACGGAAACCGGGACAATGCCTCAGTGGACTTTTGGGTAGTATTCCATAACCTGCTGCCGGGTGGTGCTACCCCGCATTTCAGCTTATAAAAGCTATTAGTTCACGTTCCTGCTCAGCTGGACAGTAAGCTGGCAGACCCGCTAAAAAATAGGTTTTATAAGCTCTGGAGGTGTGCTGAGGGCTGCTATCGTGCGCTGGGGCTCTTTCCCGAACCGTGTGGTGTGCTGCTGAAGAAGCTGCCGATAGCCGGTTACGAGACTTATAAAATCTATTAATGAGTCATCTGGGAGCTTTCAGCGCAGTTTATAAGTTACCTTTGAGGGTTCCAGCGTCGTCCTAGATAGTAGAAAAAGGCAAAAAAATCTTAAAAAAGTGCAATCACGTTTTGTGCTTGTTTAGACTCCTTTTTTTGTTGTTTTCGGTCGGGTTTCGTCCTGAACCACCACTTTAAAAGCTTTTGTACTCTAGCTTCAACAAACTTGTGAGTATTTTAAGTATTTAAGGTATTTGCAGGGCTCATAACTCTTTGTACTACAGTTGCTTAAGGGGCTTTAGTAATAGGTTTTATAAGCTGACTAATAGGTTTTATAAGCTGACTAATAGGTTTTATAAGCTGACTAATAGCTTTTATAAGCCAGACTAATAGCTTTTATAAGCTAACTAATAGAGCCGATTCGCAGGCCTATCAGTAGCCTTCTAATCCGCGAACTAATAGCTTTTATAAGTCAGCTTGGGCTAGCGGCTATTGCGACTCCTCAGCAACACGGCGCGAACTAATAGCTTTTATAAGGCTAATTAATAGCTTTCATAAGCCTCGCCGAAAGCTCGCGCCCGGCTAACTAATAGGTTTCATAAGTCTAACTAATAGCTTTTATAAGCCGGCCCGGCTACCGACCTTGCCCTTACTCATAGATTCGGGATTTGACTCTATTAGTTTCCGAATTAAGCCGTATGTTTGCTTTGCATCACCACCGTAGCTGCGTATGGCCGCGCCCGAATCCACCGTCCCGCTAGAAATCCGGCAGCACAACGCGCTGACGACGGCCCGCTACGAGATGAGTGCCTGCGAGATGGACATTGTCTTCTCGCTGCTCTCCAAACTTACCAAGCAGGACAAGTCCGGCACCATCTACGAAATCCGGGTGCAGGAACTGATGGAGCTGACGGGCCGCACCTGGAACTACAAGCAGTTGCTCGAATCTACCGAGAACCTCAACAGCCGCGTCTACCACATTGAAACTGGTAAGACCCTGCTGCAGGTGAGTCTACTGGCCTCGGCGCTATACCGCAAGGGCGAGGGTACCATCGAGCTGGAGATATCCGAGCGCATGCGCCCTTTCCTGATTGACCTGAAAAGCAACTTTACCTCCTACCGCCTGCAGGCGGCCTTCAGCCTGTCGAGCAAGTACGCCAAGCGCATCTACCAGCTGGCCTCGCAGTGGAAGGACATCGGGGAAACCAAAACCTATACGTTGGATGAGTTCAAGGGCATGCTCAAGCTTAAGGACCCCAAGGGTCAGGAGCCCGAGCAGTATGCCCAGATTTCGGCGTTGCAGAAGTATGTGCTCGACGTAGCCACGAACCAGATAAACGAGCACACCGACCTGCGCATCAAGTATGAGCTGCTTAAGAAAGGCCGCTCCTACCAAAGCATCAAGTTCTACGTCAACACCCAGGTCCCGCAGCAGCTGCCCATCCCCTTCGAGCTGGAGGTCGATGATGCCAAGGGGCAGTTGGCCCGCAAGCACCTGGAGACACTGGGCATTGCCGAACCCAAGCTGGTACAGGACATTCTGCATTCGCCCAAGCACGTGGATGCGCTGTTTGCCTTCATCTACAAGCTAAAGACCGATAAAATCAAGGCCACTAAAAACCCGGGCGGGCTCTTCCTGAAAATGCAGGGGCTGCGCTGATTGAGTAATTCTTCAGCAGACTGCCTTTAAGTTGGTATTTAACCGCCGTATATCCCCTACTCCGCCGTTTCCAGCAGCATCCAGCTGCGCCGCGTGCCACAGGCCGTGCATTCCATCAGGAATTCTGTGGCGTGCGCATACCGCTCCAGTACCTCTACGTGCGCGTGCAGCGTTTCCTGCTGGCAACTAGCACAGGGTAACAGCTCAGTTGCCTCCAGCTGCTCTTGCAGAAACTCCATCTCCTCGTCTTTCATGGGCGGTAAGGTAGCAGTTGCTCTTAGCTTATGCCTTACCCAACTTGCTATCCTGTTCCGCCAATGCTGCTTTGGCTTGCGCTAAGTTCAGCAGATACTGCTGGGCTAATGCAGGGTTTTGGGCATAGTCAATAAGCCGCAGGTGCTGGCATTTATCGTTCTGGGCCTTCCACATGCTGGTTGGATGATTTGGTTGCTGGTCCTTGGCTGCGCTGTGCTTCCTGCAGGCTGCGGCCGGCACTTCGCACGCTAGCCGCAGTCTCAACCAGCGCCGGTATCTTCTCGGCCCGGGTCAAGGCCTCAGAAACAGCGTGCAGGTTGGCCCCGCCCAGATAGCTGCTCTTTTCAACCGCTTTGACCGCTCGCAACAAGGAATCTGCAGGGCCCGGATAGCCCTGCACTTCCAACCCCTCAACCAGTTGCTTAGCGGCCTGCACAAATGATGTGGTTGACGAAGGCCCAGCTAGCTTCGCGGGCACCGATGGGGCCTCCACGGCAAGCTTGTGGGCGGGAGGCTGCAATGCCGCCAGCGCGGCCCCGAAACGCGCGGCCTCCTGCTGCGAATCCGGGTCCTGAAAGCGCTTATCCTGCACTACCTCTTCTAGCAGCTGCCTTAGCCCGGTGCCATGCTGGGCCACTTCCTGCCTGGGGTTGCGGTCGATATCCAGCACCTGGGTAAGCAAGGCATCGGCGCGCTGGTTACGCCGGTAGTCCAGGCCGGCCACCAGTTGCTGCATAGCGGGCGCCGCCGCCACCAGTTCACGCAGCTGCTCTATCTGCCGCACGGCGGGGGTGGGTCCATCGGACAGCGAGCACGCCTGGTTGGGGTGCCGGGCGGCCTCCGCGTCGGGGCCGGGCAGCGGGGTGGTATTGCGGGTCAGCAACTCGCGCAAGGCCGCTAGGTCGCGGTCTTTGTGCTGAATTCCGTGCAATGCCACGATGCCCTGGTCGCGGGCCGGGTTCAGCTGCGGGTGCTCTTTGCTAAAATCAATCTGGTAGCCGGCCTGGTAAGCCAGCTCGCTGAATGTGGCCTGCAGGGTACGCCCGTTGCCCTCGCGGAAGGCGTGCACGTGATTATAATGGTCGAAATAGTACGCGGCCCGCTCGGCAAAAGCTTCAACAGTAGGTAACCCTTTCAGATTGTTTTCCTGCCTTAGCTGCTCTCCCAGCGCATTCAGCCGCTCGTCGGTGCGCTCGTAGGGCGCGAAGTGCATGGGGCGCTCGATGCCTGACAGGTCGGCCGCTTTGACTCCCTGAAAATTGCCTTCGCGGCGGGTTTGGCCAGCCCACTCAAACGCATCCTGAAACAGGTGCTGGTGGGTGGCCCGCAATCGGGTCGCGTCATACGTGTCACCCTACGGGCCGCGGCCGGCAGCCACCTCAGTGAGCCGGCGCAGGGAAAGGCGCTTAGCCTCTTGGTCCAGTTCATCAGCATCAGTAATGCCCAGCTTGTTATAAAAAACGCCGGTTTCGGGGTCAGTGAAGCGGTCAGTCCTGGGTACAATCTGGCTGACCGGTCAAGGGCAGCGCCGGAGAAACACCGCCCGTTGGGTAAGGCCGGGCAGCGGGATTCTCACTTTAGAGAACTATTTGGCTGCTGCCGGAGCAGCGGTATGGCTGGCGAGCAGTTGGGCGCGGTACTCGTCGTGGCGGGCACCCACGTAATTCAGGTCCACCAAGCCTTCCACATATTGCTCATGCAACTGCTGCTGCCAGGCCGGCACCTCATACGGTCCCTGGCTGCGGGTGATGCCCAACGACTGGTTGATGATGAATTGCCGCTGCTCGCGGGTTTGCTCACGAGGGCCAAACTGAGGGGTCGGATAAGCGGGCGTTTCCATCATGCAAACTACGTAAAAGAGAGAAATTACGGGTATTCAGTAAACACCGAAAAGGCTCCTAAGGTGCCTCAAACAGTTCTTAAAGCATGGGTTCATTATCTGGCATCTGGCCCGGTTTGAGGGTGTTGGCATATTGTCCCACGATGCCGGCCACGTCTTCCCGGATGAGCTCAAAGTTGGCCTGAATAATCGCCTGCACCGCGCTAACCGGGCCAGCTGCCGGGCCACTGCCCGCCTGACGGGCAGCCCGGCGCTGACTCAGCCAATCCTGGTTCAGCCCCTCCCCTACCGGCGCATCGGCCAGTACCGGCGCCCGCCCGCCCTCGAACGTGGCCAGCGGGTGCAGCGGGTAATTCCCGGGCGCGGCCTGGCGCTCCACCTTGCCCTGAAAAAAGGGCTGCTCTGTCTCCACCGTTTGGCCGATGAACTCCCCGGTTTCGAGAGTAATGGTGTCCTGCAGACGCACCAGGTTGCGCTCCTGCCAGCTCACGCTCTGGTTGGTGCTGCTGCCCGCGCCCCGGATGCCCCCGCTCTGGCTGCGACCCAGGCTGGCGGATACCATCTCGCGGTCCTCTTTGCCCACCAGCTCCGAAACGAACTTGGCCGTTTCGAGCGAGTTGACTTTGCCAAAAAACTGGTTGTTGAGGTTGCTCACCATCACCTGCATCTTCTCCCGACCGTAGGCGTCAATCATTTGACTCAAATCCTGCGTCATGTAAATCATGGCCACCTTGTTGGGGTTGCGTTAGTAACTGGACAAAGAATTACGGTAAGGGCCTCAGCGGCCGCAGGCCATTGACCAGCACGTCGGCGGGCAGTTGGAAGGAATAGCGGCCCAGGCGGTTCAAGTGGGCAAAACGCGCTGGCGAGAGCTGGGCCAGATGCTCCGGGAGCGCTGGCAGCCCCGCTGCTTGCTGACGTTGTAGGGCCAGCTGGGCGTAGACCGTGTTCCAGACGACGACCACGTTGGTGACTACGTTGAGGCAGCGCACGACTTCCTGCTGGGCCTCTTCCTGTTTTTGGCGCAGCACCCCGTCGCCCCCAAACCAGAGCCAGCTGCGTAGCGCGTGCAGCTGCTCGCCTTTGTTGAGTTGGGCGTGGATGCGCCGGCGCAGGGCCTGCGAGTGCAGGTAGCGCAGGATGAAGGCCGTTTTGACCAGCCGCCCGTATTCCTGCAGCAGGTGGGTGAGGTGGTGCTGGCGGGGATAGGCCTGTAACTTGCTGATGAGCAGCGAGGCGCTCACCCAGCCCGTTTTCAGCGAGCCCGCCACGCGCAAGAGCTCGTCCCAGTGCTGGCGCACGTACGCGGGATTGAAATGAGCGGTAAAGTTGAGCGAAGGGTAGCTCAACTCGCGGCCCTTGATGCGGCAGAGGCGCTGGTTGGCCAGGTCGCGCAGGCGGGGCGAGAATTGCAGGCCCAGCAAATCGAAGAGGGCAAACACGATGTCGGTGTAGCCGTGCGTGTCGGTGGTGTGCTCGAGCAGGGGTAGTTCCGTCTCGTTACCCAGCACTTCGTCGAGCACATAAGTGGCATCACGCGTGGTGGAGGAGATGGCCCGGCTGCCGAACTGGGCGTACTGGTCGGCCGTGTGGGTGTAAAAGGTCAGGCCCTGCCCGTAGCCAAAGTAGCGGGGGAGGGCGCGGGCGTTACGAATCTTGCCGCTGACGGGGAAGCGCTGGCCGTCAGAGGAGGAGAGCGTGCCCCCGCCCCAGTGCCGGGCCAGCCACTGGTGGTGCTGGTGGTTGACCAGACGGGTGGTGGCGCGTTTGAGCGTGTCCTCGCGCAAGTAGTTGGCCGCCACCCAGCACAGGGACTGGTAGTCGAGGCCCGTGCTCTGGGCCATCTCGCGCAGGGAGATGTGGCAGGCATTGGCCAGCAGGGCCGCGTAGAGCAGGGCCTGGTGCTCCGGGGCGCGGGGCGTGGTTTGGTCAAGGCCGGTTAACTCGGCCGAGAAGCCCGTCCACTGGTCGACTTCCACCAGCACTTCTGTTAGCTCCGCCCGTGGCAGCGAAGCGGTCAGTAGCGCCCGCAGCTGCTCAACTTCGGGGCTGAGTTCCTCCGCCCGCAGCGGGGTCACAACCAGTTCACCCTCCTCGTCAAGGCGGATGTCCTGGCCCTGAGCAAGTAAGCTTTCCAGCAGGGGCAGCTGTGCTTCAACTTCCTGCAAGCGCTCGTCCAGGCGATGGGCGCTCCCGAGCTGCGTCAGCAAGTCCGGCCGCTGGCGGGCCCATTCGGTGGGGGAGAGTAAATAGGTGTCGAGCGACGCGTATTTGCGGGACGCATTGATGACCACGTCGCCGGCCCGCAGCCGCTCGCGCAGCGTGGCCAACACGCACAAGCCGTAGCGCACCCGCTGGGCGCGACCGTCTTGGTCGAAGACAAACGCCCGCCAGCTGGTGGGGATAAAGCCCGTCGCGGCCGTCTCGGGCAGCTTACGGCGCTGGCCCGTGTGCAGCTCGTTGATGAGGGTAAGCGCTTGGGCGAAGTCGTCGCCCGCAAACGCCTGCTCAAACGCTACCTGCTGTAAGAGGCTGCCCAGCAGCATATTCAGGCGGGCGGCCACGGGCAGCAGATAGTCCAGGTATGAGTGACGGGCCGGGCGGGCGAAGTCCGCCACGGCGGTGAGCGCGGCTTGCAGCTGCTCGCGCGGCACCTGGGCGTAAATCTGTTCCCGCAACGCCTCGTTCGGCACGTGCTCCTCGTCCATCACCAGGCCGACGGCCTGCCCGAGCGTGCGCAGGGCCTGGTCTTTGGCCCGGGCGTGCGCCAGCTGGTCATCCTGCAGCGCCCGGCGGGCGCGGGCCACGGCGTGCTCCCAGTGTTCGTCCACCATTTTGAGCACCACATCTGTCAAGTCGCGGTAGGCCTCGCGGCACGCGGCCACCAGCAGCGGATGGCGCTTGGCCGGCGCGAAGCGCTGGAGCACTTGGTTGGTTTTGTTGCGGGCGGTGTGGGCCAGCCGCTTCTGGCGGTTGGGGTGCAGGTCGTCCGCTTGCCAACCTGGCACGCCGAGCTGGTCGAGGTACGCCAGCTTACCCAGCGTCTGCTGAATGCTGGTCGCCGAGCTGCTGGTCGGGGGTTGGTGCAACCAGGTATGCCGGCACAGACCCAGCGCGGGGTCGACCACCAGCAGCGCATCGAGTTGGGTCACGACTTCGGGGGTAAGCAGCACGAGGAGCCGACGGTAGGTCTCGGCCTGGGCCCGTTCGGCCAGGGCCCCGACCAGCCGCTCCAGCTCCACGATGCCGGGCCGCAGGATGCCGTGCTGGCGCAGGTGGCCCAAGGCCAGGGTGAGCAGCAGGCGCTCGTTGTCGTGCTCCAGGGCTCGTTCGACCAGCCACGCTTCGAGCCACGGCGCGTCCAGCACGGGCTGCCAGCGGCGTACCTGCAAATGGCCCAGCAATACGCGCAGGTGCTCGGTCAGAGTTGCTTCGCGCTCGCCGTAGACCTGGAACAGCGCCGGGTCGAGCGCCAGTTGCCGGGCCACGAACTGCACCAGGCTATCGGGCACCTGCCGGTACCACTCTGGCGGCAGGTACCCCAGCAGCCGCAGTACGCCCAGCTGCACGGCGAAGCCGAGGCGGTTACTGCCCCGGCGCTGCTGCGCGACCAGTTGCTGGTCGGTGGGGGTGAGCCAGCAGCTGGCCTGCAGGTCTTCCTCGCGCAGGTCGGCGGGCAGGGTTTGGTAGCGCTGGCGCTCCAGAGCGGTGAGAAAGTCGGCGGGCATGGGCAGGAGGGAGTGGTAAACAAACGCCCCTTTTCCGGTACCACCCCGACGCCTGAAAAAGCAGGTGCCTAATCCAGTAAATGGCGGTACCCGAAACTGGTTTCCGCAATCAAGATACCGTAAATTCGCATTTCGCCTCTTTCCGGTACCAGTTATCCCTTTTCACCATGAAGAAACTCGGCTACGCCCGCGTCAGCACCCAGGAGCAGGTGCTCGACCTGCAACTCGACGCCCTGCGCCAGGCCGGCTGCGACGATGTATACACCGATACCGTCTCCGGCATACAGGCCCACAAACCGAACTGGGAAAAACTGCTGGCCTACGCCCGCACCGGCGACACCGTCGTTATCTGGCGGCTCGACCGGCTGGGCCGCTCCACCAAGCACCTGATTGAGGTGGTCGAGGACCTGAGTCGCCGCGGGCTGCACCTGATTTCCTTGCAGGACCCCATCGATACGACCTCGCCGGGTGGCCAGCTCGTGTTCCAGATTTTCTGCGCCCTGGCTGAGCACGAGCGCAATGTGCTGGTGCAGCGCACCCGCGCCGGGCTCCAGGCGGCGCGCGCCCGGGGCCGCCAGGGCGGCCGGCCCCGGGCCTGGCCCCGCGCTACCAGAAAGTGGCCCCCGCCGTCAAGGAACTCTACGAGGCCGGCCAGCAGTCCACCCGCCAACTCATGGACTACTTCCAGATTGGCTCCCGCCGCACCCTCTACAAAATCCTGCGCTTCGCCGGCTGCCAGATTAACGAGAAAGCCATGGTGCCTACTGCAAAAGCAGTCGACAAGGCCTTACCGTAATTCTTTGTCCAGTTACTAACGCAACCCCTTGTTGCTGCGCGCCGTGGCCGGAATCACCTCCAGGTTGGGCACGTAGATGGTGGCGGCTTCGTCGAGAAACACGTAGCTCGGGTGCTTGTGCTGCTGGTTCATCAGCTTCAGCGCCACGGCCACAATGCAGCTGATAACCGGTGAGAACGTTTCCTTCAGCGTAGGGTCGTTGCCGACCACCAGCACCTTGGGCGCCTTCTTGTCATTCAGCTCCAGGCTGAACCCCTCCCCTCTTGCCTCGTCGGGCGTGAGCACCCAGGCGATTTCGGGGGAGTTGATGCGCGTGAGCACTATCTGCAGGGAAGCAATGACGCCCGCCACCTGCTTCTCCGCCCGCTGCTTTACCGCCGTGGTAATCGAGCGCACCATGTCGCCGCACTCGGGGTCCGAGTCCAGCATGCTCAGCACGTGGGTAAAGTCCGGGTGCAGGGCCGTGTTGACCACATGGGGCAGGGTGCAGAACGTGGGGAAGTTCTTCTTGTAAAACCAGATGATGGCCGTCAGAAAAGCGTTGGCGCTGGTATCGAAGAAGTCCATTTTTTTAATGCTCTCCGGGTTCAGGTTGGCCATGATGGCGCGGGCGTACTCGTTGGCGTAGGCCACCACCGGCATCTTGTCGGCTTGTAGCGGATTCACCCTCTCGCTGCGCTCCAGGTCTTTAAAGTTGATGATGTGCAGCTGCACCTGAGCTCGCTCCTGCTCGGCCGCCGCGGCTTTGGCATCGGCCAGCACGAACGCCTTCTGCGCGGCCTCGGCCAGCACCGGAAACTTAAAGTCGTAGATGAGGCCGGCAAATCCCTTCTCCGTGAACTGCTCAATCAGCGGCTCCCCGATGGAATACGACTTACCCGCCCCCGCGCCGCCCAGCACCAGCGTACCGCGAAACGGATTGGGAATGTTAATCCAGCCGCCGTCCGTCGTTGCCAGACTGAACCCGTGCTCGGACTCCTGCTGCCGACGCTCGGTGCGCAGCCCAAACCGCTCGGTCTTGTGCAGAGCCCGTGCGATACCCGCCACCAGCCCGGCACCTAGGGCCAGCAGCGCCGCGGTGGGATAAAGCCAGCCTACCACGCCGGGCGAAAACGTGCGCATGGCCAGCAGCAGCGCCCCACTTACCAAGCCGATTGCCGCAGCTCCGAGTTGAATGCGCCGCAACAGTAGCTGGGTGGGCTGCCAGCGCCGCTGACCAGGCCGCGCGGGCGGTGCTTTGAGCAGCAAGGCCAGCAGGCACCCGGCTACTAAGATGCCTGCGCGAATGAGCAAGCCAAATCGCTGGTAAAACGTGGCCATGCCCGAAAGCAGGCGTGCGATAATAGAAGCGCCCAGCCCGGCGCCCGGCGCAGCCGGCGCTACTGCCCCTGCCAGGAATGTAGGGTGAGAAAGCAGGTAATACTCACCGCCGGCCAGCAATACCAGTAGGAAGCCCAGGGCAATATACAAACCGGTCAGGCGGTGACTACCAGGCTGCCGGGGGCACTCATCATGCTCATACAAGGAAGATTTAAGCGTACACGTTTGGGGAATTACAGTTCGGCCTCCCGTTGGGAGGGCCCACGTCGGGGCTGCTCCCCAATGCCTTGGGTGGCCACCCACTCCGGCCCATTCGTGGCTCGGAGGGTCTGCTGTAGGCTGTGCAAGGCCTGGCGCACCCGGTGGCCGGTATTCGGACGGGCCGGCTCCTCACGGCCCGTGGCCAGCAGATGATAGGCGTTGTCAAGGGGCTGCCCTTGGCGCGCCCGGCCTTCCAGCCGCCGCAGCCGGTCATAGAAAATGGGGTCGTAGCCCCGCCCCTGCACAATGCGCTGCACCCGCTCCGCTTCCAGCCGCTGGCCGGGCGCAGCCTGCCGGTTCAGCTGTTCCACTCGCTCCGCTATCCGTGCGTTGCGCTTCGGGTTAGGCGCGCTCATGCCGGGGCAGCTTTCCGGTCGGGCGTGAGTCCCTGGTACTGAAACTGCCGCTCAAAAATTACCCGGGCCTCTTCCTGCCAGTCCCGCAGACTAAACCGGCTGACGCGCCCGCCGGGGTTGAGCGTGACGCGCTGGGCCCGGTCCCGGGCCGATACCACCACGTGAATGTGGGCCTGCAAACCAGGGCGCGCCTGACCGGGCCGGACCTCCCCTTCCCTCACCGCGGCGTCCGTGCCGCGGTGCGTGCGCTCCTGGTGAATGATGGCACCCCATACCAGGTCTTCTTTCCCTACCGCCCCACCGTCTTTGAGGCGGAAGCCCACCGCGTAGGAGGCCATAACTTCCCGGGCAAAGGCGCGCAGTTTCGCTTCATCCCCGCCCCCAATGTGCGCCAGCTCTTCCGGGCTCGGGCTAAGCACCAGCGAGTAGAATTTGGCCTCATTGGCCCGCAGCCCTTTCACATTGTTGTCTAGCGCTGCCAGCACCGAACCCCGGTCCAGTGCGTCCTGCTGTCCATCAAAAAACAGAGCTTCGCGGCCGTTTTTTCGGGCCTCGTGCGTGAGGTAATTCAAGGCCTGCGCGGCGCTCCCCTGATTATTATAGGCGTTTTTACCGTTGGCTTTAGGGTTAATAAGCTTGGTGTGCATCGCTTCAGTTCCCGCTTTTGCGTGGCTTACTTAGTGCCTTTATATCCAGAGCCGCCAGCCCGGCTGCTACCGCTTCCGCAATGCGTGCTCGATTTTTCTGTTGAATTCGTTGCAGCGCCTCCCCTCCTTCCGGGGCTAATAAATTCTCCACTACCCGTAGCGCTTGCTCCTGCACCGCCTGCTGGCGCAGCTGGGAGCGCACCATTTCCAGGAGCAGTCCCCGCTCCTGCTCCTGTAGGTAGGAGAACACCCGGTCGCCCAGCCTCTTGATTTCCGCCATGATGAGCTGACCTTCCCGCGCCCGGGCCTCCACCGGGTTCAGGCCTCGCTCGGCGAAGTAGCGAATGGCCGCGTCGGCGTACTCCGTCCGGGTAAGACCCAGCCGGGCCGACTCTACCCCTACCTGCCGGTGCGCCGGTCCGCTGACGGTGACGTGCTTCACGGCCGGGTTACTTCTTACCGATGGCCGCAATGGTGAGTTCTGGTCCTGCATACCGTGGTTTTAACTACTTACAACTGTCTGTCAAGCATTTAGAGCTACACTTTATCACTTATCAACTCTGTTGATAAATAACTATCATTTAATCAGCGCGTTAGCTCAATTAAATGATAGTCTTCTTGCTAACTACCCTGCTACCTGGCTAACTACCCTGCTACCTAGCTAACTACCCTGCTACCTGGCTAACTACCCTGCTACCTGGCTAACTACCCTGCTACCTAAACTAGTGATCGTTTGAAGGGCAAGCTGTGCTTACCCTGCTTGGACGAGACACTTGATTGTCATTGGTAGGGCCGGCAGTGCTTCCGCTACCGGATGAGGTAAGCTGCTACACTTGTTAAATCCCATAACTGTTGCTGGTCATGAATGCTTGGCGGCATCCGTGGGAAGCAGTTGGCTAGCTTTATGGAAGATGATTAAATGTTTTTTATTTCTTAGGAAATAAGGAAAACAATTAAGACATGACTTGCATCCAGGCTGCTTTACGTTCCGTAGTGCGCTTTGTTTCTTAAGATTTCAGGAAATAAGTTTCTTAAGAGCTTTTGATTAATGTTTACTAAGAAATTTGTTAACTACATTTCTTGAAAAATTAGTAATAAGGAATTTCGTAAATTAAGAAGTTTATTTATTTGTTAGATAGAAATTTTATTTTTTAGGAAATAAAAAAACAAGTTTACAAGTAATTTTGAAAACCGAGAAATAAGCTGCTTTATTTGCAAACTGCTTACGCCCGCCGCGGCTTTACCCGTTAGTTCCCTGCTTTATGAAAATCATCTGCGTTGCCAACCAGAAGGGCGGCATTGGAAAGAGTACCCTCATCACCGTGCTGGCCGGGGCGCTCTCGGCCGACTATGGCTACCGCGTGCTCGTCGTCGATGCCGACTCCCAGCAAACCCTTGCTGGGGTGCGCCTCACCAACGACCAGCCCAGCGTGGAGCAGGAGCGCCTTGCTGGCACCCTGGCCGAGCCCGCTTTTCCTTATGCGCTCGAATCCGTGGGCATGGGTCAAGTGTACGACCGCTTGGACGAAGTGAGCGACGACTACGACGTGGTATTCATCGACGTGCCGGGCCGCTCCGATGACACGGCCATGATTGACGTGCTCAGCGGCGCCAACGTGGTGCTCGTGCCCGTGGGCGCCTCCGATGCCGAACGCCTGGCCACGATTTCCTTTATGCAGCTGCTGCAGGAGATTGCCCGGCTCTCGCGGGAGCAGGGGCTGGACTTCCAGTTCTTCGGCGTGCATTCGCACCGCACCAACCTCAAAGAAGAAAAGGACATGGACGAATTCACCGACGCCCTGGGCTTGCCGCGCCTGCAGGCCTCTCTGCGCCAGCTTGGCTGCTACAAGCGCCTGTCGACGCGCTACAGCTACCTCAACCCGGCCTACCGCCGGGCGGTGGGGGCTGATGCCGCCGTGGAAGCCGAAGTACGCGCCCTGTGCGACGAACTCATTGCCCGTGCCCAACTCACCTCTGAACTCGTCGCGTAATGGCCAAGATTCAACGCCTGAAAATCTCCACGGACGAGAAGATGTCCATGCTGCGCGGACAGCCCGGCCACATGCCGGCCGCGCCCGTGGCGGTTGAGCCGGTAGCTCCGGCGCCTACACCCGACCCGGCCCCGGAGCCTATGCCGGTTGCGGCGCCACGCGTGGCCGCCGCACCGGTCCAAGCAGAAGCACCGGTTGCCACTCCGGAGGCCATATCTCCCCGCCCAGCGGCCCCGATAGCCCCGGCCCCAAGAAGGGGAGGGGACGGCCGCCCAAAGCGGCTGCCCCGGAAGTTGCAGAAGGTGCCTCTACTGGGCTGCAGCCCTCGCTGATTCGTCTGGAAGGGGAAACGCAGCGGGCCGCCCTAGCCTACATCCACGAGGAGCTCATGCACCACAGCCGGCGCGTGTACCTGAAAGAGCTGGTCGACGAAGCGGTTAATTATTATCTGCAGCACGGCCCGCCCGCCAGGGGGAAGTAGGGGAGGGGCAGCCATTTCATTCTGCGGCTTAGCCACCTAGAAGTCCCGTAGGCGGGCACCCACCTGGCCCAGGGTCCGCTGGATGTCCCCTGTGGGCGGCAACCCGCCGTAGACAAGCTGCCGAAAAGCGCCCTGGTAGGTCGGCACAAGTTGCTGCCAGGTGCTACCTCCATCGCTAAATAACCGGGCTTCAGCCAGCGGCTGGGTGGCCCAGTCGCCCTGAAACTCCTGGTTACGGGCATCGTCGGCGCGCACTTCAGCCAGGAGCGTCTCGAACGCCGCGCCGACTAGAAAGGCTTGCTGGGCGGGTTGCTGGAGCAGCTGGTGCAGGTCGTAGGCGTGGCGGATTTTGGCCTGCAGCTCGGTGAGCGGGTCGGGGGCATAGCCCGCGCGCACCAGCGCCAGAATCTTCTCCACCAGCGTGCGTTCCAAAGCCAGCACCAACACTTCAAACGGGACCAGGCCGTACTGCGCCACCAGTTCCAGCTCACCGCGCTGGGTCAGGAACTGGCCGGCGTAGGACTGTACCGGCCGCCATTGACTGGGGTGGGGGCGGGCGAAGGCGTTGACTTCGAGCAGCACCGCGCCCGGCCGCACCTGCCCGCCGGGTAGGGCGCTGACCGTCATGGGAAACTGGTGAAGCGTTTTGCGAAAGTGGCTGCCGCGTATGGTCACGCCCGGCTCCACTACGGCCATCAGGCCCTGGGTAATATGCTTGGCGCCGGCGTCCATGAGCTTCTTAACCTGCCCGCCCGTCCAGCCCTCGGTCCCGGCGATGGCCAGATCCACGTCTTCGGAAAAGCGCTTCACCAGCCCATAGGCCTTGGACAGGGCCGTGCCGCCCTTGAACACCAGCTGCTCGCGATAAGGGGAATCGGCCAGCGCCCGCAGCACATAGGTCACCCAATAGTCTTTCTCGATAAACGCTTCGGGCAGGCCCATCTGCTGGGCTGTGGCCAGCAGGATTTCGCTAAATTCAGGGCTCTCGTGCAGGGTCATTGGATGTTCCACGCGGCGCGGTTGGGCAAGGCTGCAGCGCTGAGGCCGAGGCGGTAAGTGGTCAGGGGATTAAGGGTAGCCCGCAACTGGGCAGCGCCTTTTTTATCGGCTTGCCGCTCCAGCAGCGCGCCGAGCACGGCGCGGGCGCGGGGGGCGCCTGGCGGGCAGCCAGCTCGGTCAGGCGCCGCCGGGCAGTGGGGGCGAGTCCCTTAATTTCGCGCTGCACCCGAGCCAGCACCTGGTCCGGGCTGGTATCGGGGATGTGGCGCAGGTCGCGCAGCACTTCCAGCCACTGCAGCAACGGCACGTCGCTGGCCTGCTCCGGCGCCGGGCGCATCACGAACGACACCCGCGGAGGCCGGGTGCGCCGCAGCCGGGGGTGGCAACCGTCGTGGTGGCCGGCACCTGAGTAGTCAGGCCAAGTTGGTTGTAGAGGCTGACGCCGGCCGGGTAGGCTACGACGTCGCCGCCCGCCGAAGTGAGCGTGCGCAGCACGGCTCCTTCGGAAGGCTGCAGGACCCCGAAGCGGCTGGTCTGGGGCCGGTAATACTGCCCCTTGGCGTAGCGCTTCAGCACCCCCTGCCGGCTGAGCCGGCTCAGGGCCGCAGCTACTGCTCCAAACTGGGCGGGTTCTGTCACCAGGCTGGCGTAGGTCAGCAGCTCACCCGCTGGAAAGGCCTCAACTTGCTGGCGGATGCGCTGCATGATGGATTTTGACATGGGAAGCTGGAAGCTGACGAAGCAAAAGTACGCAATTCTGTCAAGTTTTTACAAGTAAAAACTTGACAGAATTCAGCTTGAGGGCGTTCCCACTGTCGGATAACCTTCGGCCTGCACTTCAGCCAGGACCACGGCAATGATGGCCTGTACGGGCTCGTTAAGCAAATCCGCGACCCGCAGCAGCTCGGCAATGGTAAGGGTGGAGGGGTCGGCTTCGCGCTGCTTGATGGTGCGGTACGTCATGCGCAGGTGCTCCATCAGCTCGCGCTCGGTAAAGGTGTAGCGGCCGTGGCGCAGCAGGTCCGTAAAACGCCGGGGCGGCAGAGCAGCGCCGGCGGGCGGTAGGGGAGGGGAAGCAGGCATACAGGGTCAGGAGAAGTTAAAGCAGTAAACCGGGGCCGGGAAACGGTTCCCCACTGCCCCGGCCCCGCCGGTGGAATTAGCACTCGTCGCCGGGGTAAGGGTGGGGATTCTGCCGCGCTTCCTCGGCCAGTTGGTGGTCTTCCCACTCGGCCACCCGCTGCATGATGTTGCTCAGCCAGCGGCCCAAGCGGGCGGGGTCGGTTTCGGCCAGGATGCGGCCGGTAGCCGTGCGGCGCTGCTCGCAGGTGAAAGCGGGGTGTTCCAGCAGCCGGCTCAGCTCGATGCGCTGCGTGGCCACGACGACCGTAGTCAGAGAAGGCAGGGTTTCCTGTCCCAACATCACCAGCGGCAAGGTAGGAATAGCCGGACGGGGTGGTAACGCCACTGCAGCCACGGGGTGAGCATCTTCCTCGCTGGCTACCAGCCCTGCCGCGCCGGCGGGGCTGGTTGGCGTGGGCTGCGGGTCGGGCTCCGCATCTTGGGGAGTCAGTTGGCCAAGTATCAGCTCCGCGGCGCGCTGGGCCCGGCTGGCGGCCTGTACCACCAGCTTTTTGTCTCCCCGCAACTGCTCCAGCCAGAACTGCAGGTAAGCGGCCGTGTTTTCGAGCGTAGCAGCGGGATTTAGGCCGGCGTGGCCACAGAGGAAGGCGGCGCCCATCTCAGCCGTCAACTCCTCGCGGGCATAGCCGGCGCGGCCGCTGGGGCGCAACGCTTCGGCCAGGTCGGGACGATCCAAGCGGCGAGGGTGACCGGTGGCGTGGGTCAGCTCGTGAAAAAGGGTCGAATAATAGGCTTCGCTACTAACGAAGGTCTCCGGGCGGGGCACGTGCACGAAGTCAGGGCCGGGCGCGTAGTAAGCCTGTGCGCCGCCATGCTCAATGCGCGGGCAGCCGGTCCAGTTGGCTACCAGGGCTTCCGCGGCGGCCAGGGGCTCGTGAGGACGGTCCTGGGGCTGCTCCGGTAAAACGATGTCAACGCCTTCCACGTCGTCCACTGAAAAGACGGTGTAGTACTTGATAAAGGGCGTTTTCTCTTCTTCGCCGGTTTGCTTGTCCGTGCGGGTCGTGACGTTGTAGTAAATCACGGGCATCCCTTTGGCGCCCTTGCGGATGTTGCCGCCTAACTCGCGAGCCTGCCGAAACGTGAGAAAGAAGGGAGTGCCGCCGACCAGGTGTAAGAGAAAAGCATTGATGCCGGTATAGGCCCGGCCGCTGACGTAGTTGCGGGGCAGTCCGTAGGCCGCATGCCAGGGCTTGCGCCAGGCAATCTGACCGGCTTCGAGCGCGGCAATTACCCGGTCAGTTACAATCTGGTACACGTCGGGGCGGGTGACGGGCTGAGCGGCGGGGCGGGTTTGCTTTTTCATCGCTGAGTAAGGGGCTAAGTGACTGTTTTTAAAACCGTTTCCTTACTTATTAAACGCAATTTTTAGCATTTTTGTTGTCTTTAAAGCAACAATTATTGATTTATTTGCACTTTGCAAAACATTCCTTCCCTACCGCCCCTTGCGCCAGAACCACGGCTGGCGATATGACGGCTTCCTATACCGCCGGCGGTGCCGGCCAGCCGGTACGGCCGACAGCCGCTTTGTGGGAGGGGGCTCGGCTCTGGCTGCTAAGTGAACCGGGGACGGGGTTAGGCTTTCCGGCGCGACCGGCGGCAAAGAAGTAGCATAACCCCGCCCCTGGGAAGCGATGCGGCCTGTGCCGGACCGGCGGGTAGGCGTTGGCAACAGGAGCCGAAATACCTAGCGCCGGGCAGTAGCTCCGCACTGGGTACAGGACCGCCACTGGTGAAAAGCAGAACGCCCGATTGGCTGACCAATCGGGCGTTTAAGCGAGCTTACGGACGAGCTACTGCGCGGAGCCAAATTCCTGTTTCAGAAATTTAAGCAGGCTCTGGCGGGAGGCTTCCCCAATTTGAATCAGGGGTGCGCCGTCGTTGAGGTAAAACAGAATGGGGTTGGCCCTGGTGACGGCCTCGGACCAGGCCTCTCTTGGCAGAGCCGCTGGGAGTTGCAGCAAAGGCTGATACTCGTCCTGAATAAGCTGTAAAATCAGGCCTTTCATGGCCGGGCAAAAGTCAGAAAAGGGCCGGTGGCCGGATGATATCATAACGAGGGTGGCAAGTTGAAAGGGAATGCAAAATGGTATCCGCCCCACCCTTGGGTGGGGACCGGAAATGGCAACCCGACCCGGAACTAGAAGACAAGCCGCGGGCAGCCACCGCAGAACGCGGCGGCGGGATGCATACCAGGAAGTTGACTTACCCTCGCTTAGGCCCCGCAAACAGGGCCGGACGTTCAGAGATAGGCCGCGGCCGTTGGGCAGCGGGTGCCGGGGTTCGGGCCGCCCTCAGCAGGCCGAACAAAGCACGAGTAGAATAAAAACCAGTTATCGCCAGCATGGTTGACAGCTTGCTATTCCTGCAAAACTATATAATCGGGGCGTATTAGTGGGCCCTAGGACGGCACGTCGACTAAATGCTACCGCTCCGGCTCGGTGGTGCGCCCAGCCAGGGCGTTGGCATTTATGCTGTTCGGCACCAGACGGTGGCGCTCGGCCCGGTCGCTGGCGTGTTCGTGCACTTGGGCCCCGGCCTGGCGGGCCACCTCGTCGAGCGTGGCGCTGACGCGCGCCAGATTGGGCTGGTCGAGGCGGTAGCTGACTTCAATCTCGCTGTGGCGCTGGTGGGTAGCCGGGTCGGTGGCGCTGCGGAGCGAGCCGGTGTTCAGGCCCCCTGCGCGTAGCTGCTCCGCCACGGCTTCGGCGTGGCCGGTAGCGCCCGCCCGGGGCTCGGGCTCGTCGATGCGGATGATGGCCGTTTTCGTTACCGATTGCTCCGGAGGTGCGGCCAGTCGGCGGCGCTCGGCCTGCTCGTCGGCGGGCTCGGTGAGGGTTACGAGCGGCGACTTATCCAGCGCATCGAGCGTCTGACTGAGCTGGCGCACGCCGCCGGGAGTGGCGTGGGGATGGTAGCGTACGTCAAGCTCACTGCGCAACTGGCCACTGGCGGGGTCCGTCTCAGCGCGCAGCTCCACTGCGGCACCGGCCATGCGCAGCAGCTCGCGCATCTGCTGGGCTTGGCTGGGCGTAGCCTCGTCCGCAGGCGTGGATTCGGTTACCGTTAGCTGCACGGTCCGCTGCAATGCCGGGTCGCCGGTGACAGCCGCGAGACCGAGGGCCGCTGCCTGGCGCTGCTGCTCAGCCTCGCGACGCTGGACTTCGGGGGACTGCGCGGCCTGCTCTCGCTCGGTTTCGCGCTGCTGGACTTGCTGCCGCTGCTCTTGTTCTTGGCGGGCGCGCTCCTGGCGCTGCTGCTCCCTGGCCAGCTCGTCAGCACGCGCCTGCTGAGCCACCTGCTCGCGGCTGAGGCCCTGGCTCAGTAGTTCCAGGTCGCGGTTAAAGTCCTTGCTGATGGCATACTCGGCGCGAAGGAAGTTTTCGGGCTGGCGGCCGGGCCCCTGAGGGTCGCGTTCCAGTTGCCCCCGCTGCGTTTCGCGCTGGTCATGTAAGGTGCGGGCCAATTCTTCCAGGCTATGGCTGTCAGCGTTGGGCACAACCAGGCGTACGACGGTTTCCTGCCGGGTGGCCCGCTGCACTTCCAGGCCTATATTCTCGCCAGCTTGAAGCCGAAGCTGCTGCACCTGCTCGGTAAGCTGGCTCAGGTGCTCGGTGCCTTCGGCGCGGGTCGCATGGTGAAACTCCACCCGCAGAGCCGTATGGTATTTGCCGGCGGCCGTGGCGTGCCACTCTACCGGCCGCGGTGCCTCGTCATAAGCCACCTGGCCCCCGGATACTTCGCGGGCCCGGCGTGGGGTCTGCAGTTCATTGAGGTAATTCATGTTGAAGCGCCGGCCAGCCGCGTCGTTGTCATTGGCCAGCACCACTTCCTTCGGCTCCTGCTTGTCGATAAGCTTCTGAATCAGCTCGACCTGCCGCTCGGTGACGGTGCCGCTGGTAGCCACGTACAGCGTATTGGGCTGACCCGGCGCGCCCTGGTGGTGCAGCTGGTGATAGCTCATGGCATCCACCGGGCTTTCCGATACGACCAGGCGCTGCACGGCCGTGTCCTTGCCATCGGTGGGGTGCGACACCCACACGCCCGTTTTAGGCAGCTGCAGCAAGTGCTTGTAATCGTCGTTGCGCTGCTCCACGGTAGCGATGCCGTGCTCGTTGTAGAGGGGAAAGGCCGTGTTGCGGAAATTGCCCTGCTGGCTCGTGAATACCCGCCCCTGGAAGGCCGGGCTGTCGATAGTCTCATTGGAGAGGTGACGGTTATGCAGGTAGCTGCGGTCAGTAAGAGCAGCGTGGGTCCCCATCACGGCCGCGACGAGGCGGGCCCGGCGCTCCGCTTCGGTTTCCACGTCGGCCGGTTCAGTGGCCTTGGGCGCGTAGGCAGCCGGGGCGGGCAGTGGGGGAGAAGGGGCCGCCTGCCAGCCTGGGGTAGTGGATTGGTCAGACTCACCCAGGTACTGGCGCAACGTTTGGCGCACCTGGCCCAGTGTCTGATTTTCGCGGGTTTTCACGAAGTCGATAATTGAGCCCGAATCGCGGTCGTCGCCGGGGTTCAGGTACACCTGGTGGTCGCCCTTGCGGGAAACGATAAGCATCTCGCCGTCCTTTTCCAGCTGGTGCCAGTGGCCGCGGGGCCCGGCTTTTTTCACGTCGTAGCCGTGGCGCCGGGTGGCATAGTCTACCAGGTCAATGGATTGCTTGAAGCGGTCAAGCTCCTGCGGGTCGTTGTCGCGCGGGGAGGGGTTGCGGGCATAGGAGTGGAAAAGAATGGGTACAAACCAGCCGCGCCGCCGGAATCCGGGGCGGGAATCAAAACCAGAAAGGGGGGAGGAGGAGCGGCTAGCTGACCAGCTGCTCGTGGGCAGCCAGCTGCTCGCGCAGGGTGGCAAGCAGGGCCGCGTCGGCGAAGAGGTAGTGTTCGCAGAGCTGGCCGTTGAGAGGCAGGCGTACCAGCTCCGTTTCGAAGCCGAACACGCGCAGGTGCTTTTGCACCAGGCGGTACTCTTCGCGCTGCAGGCTGCCGGTTTTCAATCCCACACTGGTCGTGTAGGGAAAGCCAAAGGCGGTGCAGGTGGCCCGCAGGCCCCGTGGGGCAGGCTACGCAGGCGCAGCTGCACGTAGCGGCGGGCCTCGTCGTAGTCAATAGCCAAGGCCGGGTCGGGCAGCAGGCGGGCCAGGCAGGCCGCTGAAGTCGCAGGTTTCGCCGTGGGGCGGGAAGCAACGGAAACAGGCATAGAGAAAAGCGCAACGTGGAGCGGACCGGCTCCAGGGCCTTTCCGCTAGTTAGGGATGAGGGGGCGGACGCCGGAGCGTCGAAGGGAGGGTTATCGAAGAGATTAAGCTCGGCTTTGAACCGGGTTACGCTTTCGGCCGAGGTGAACATGAAAAAATGGCGGCGCGACTGGTGCACGATGATGCGCAGCAGCTCGGTAGGAAACTGGAAGTGGGCCATCAGGCGCTGCAGCAGCACGGCCTGGGTTTCCTCCTCTAGCTTCTTGATTTCAATCAGCCGGGCGTAGTTGAACTTGTGCTGCTGGGCCCAGGGCTTGAGCTGCCCGTGCAGCATGGCGTTGAGACGGTGGCGGATATAGCGCAGAACGGTGGCATAGGAAACAATGAGCGCAGGGTCAGGAAAGCCCGCATTTACCGGCTCTACTGGAGTGGATGCCGGGGGGTGGGAATAGAGGTCTTCATGCAGCAGCAATTGGAGGGCGCGCAAGGTAGCAAACTGGCCAGCCCTGTGCACTACTCCCGCTTGCTGCGGGCAGTTAACTACACCGGCTTCGGAAGGTGAATACCCCAAAGCTTCGGTATAGCTGCTTCAAAACTTCTCCTAAATCAGAACTTATACGGAAGTACTCCGTATAGTTGCCGCAATTGCTCCTAAAAAACTTCGACCTGCTGCTTGAAATTGATGCTGTGGTTGGTGCTCTTCCTGCTCTTGGCGGCCCTGGGCGTGCTCTGGTGGCGGTTTGCCATGCCGGCCAGTGGCGGGGACGCAGTGGTCCCACCGCCACTCGAAGGCAATCATCCCTCGCTACGCACCCGGCACTACCGGCTGGCAGACTTCCACCCGGCGCCCCTGGTGGTACCACCAACTCCTGAGGAGGCAAGCGTACCGCAGAGCCCCGCCCAGCCTGAATCACCCACCTCAGAAATGGTGGGTGAAGAAGCTTCTGCGCAAAGCCCACCACCCGCCGAGGCGGTCGAGGCCACTCCGGAAGCCGGCCGCTTGCCCGAGGGCGCCCTGCACAATTACCTCTCGGCACCCGCGGCCACGGCCACCGATGAGCACAACCGGGGTGTGGAACTCACGGCCGCCGAGCGCCGCGCCAAAATGCGGGCCCTGATGAGCGAAGCCCTTGAGAACCGTCGCGCCACACCGGCTACGGCATGAGGCTCATCCTCCCTTTTTCATCCTTTTCCATTCACCTATTCCCATTCCCATGCAAAATCCCCTGCTCGCGCGCCTGCATCAGGGCGCGGCCCATGCGGCGGCCGGCGGACTGCGTCTGCTGGCCGCTGGCCACACCTATCAGCCTTCCCGCGCGGAACGCTTGGCCATGACACTGCTGCTGGCTACTTCCCGGCCCTGGTATTTGGGCAGAGCGGCGTTGGCGGCCGGGCTGTGGGCGCGCTGCGCAGCGTGCAAACCATTGTCATCAGCATCGTGCAGGTGCTCTTCATTATCGTGCTGGCCATCGGCCTGGTGCGCGTCGTGCAGAAGTTTATCAGCGGCGCCCCGGACGCGCTGGGCTCCCTGGGATGGCTTTTGGGCGGCGTCATCCTCTGGTTTGGCTTCAACTACTTCAAGGAAGACCTGGCCAGCGCCATGGGTGGCGGACAGGGCGGCGTCACTCCTTAAGCTATTCTGTCCATGCGTTCCTATAAAAGCATCGAGCGCCCGGCCCAGGTGCTGGGCATGAATCTGCCGGACCTGGGGCTGGTAGTGGGCCTGTTTCTGGCCGTTGTGCTGGCAATCGGCATTGCGGGTCTGGTCGTCACGGTGCCGCGTTTTCTCTACCTGCTGATTCTGGTAGTGCTCGTGGTGCTGCTTTATGGCCTGCGCTACCTGGCCAAGCACCGGCCCCGGGCTTTTTGCTCAGCTGGCTTTCCTTCCACCGGCGGCAGCCGCGCCGCATCGCCCTGGGACGCCCCGGACCGGGCCGGCAGCCGGCGCGCCTTTCGCTCTCTACCCTTCCCATGAGCTTTCCCATCGCTAAGGCGGCCGACCGCGCCGCAGCCCGAACGGCGGAATTCGCGGACCTGCACCCGGCCTACGCCTACCAGGACGACAAGGTCATCTTTCGCGATGGCCGCGTGGGCGTCGGCTTCGTGCTCGAATGCCCCGAAATGGAGAGCTGGCAGGCTGAAGAGTATGCCAACCTCCAGTCAGCGCTGCTCGGCGCCCTACGCACCCTGCCCGTGGGCACGGTGGTGCAGAAAACCGATGTGTACTATGACCGGCCCTACCAGAGCACCGGCCGCGAAAACCGCCCCGGCTACTTCGAGGGCAAGATGAACGCCCACTTTGCCCAGCGGCTGGTCCTGTTTCACCGCGCTTACCTGTTCGTTTCCTTCGCTCCCTCAGACGAGGCCAAGCCGGTGCGGCCGAATGTGCTCAGTGCCCTGGTGAACCGCGCCGGGGATAAGCTGGCCAAGAACCCGTTTGCCGGCGTGGTCCAAACGCTGGACACGGCCGAGCGCATCGCCACCGAGCTGCTGCAAAGCTTGCGCGGGCTCGGGGCCTGGACTACCGCCGGCTGAATCAGACGCAGCTGCCGCAGGTCTTCACCCAGTACTTTAACCTGGAGTTCGACCAGGAGCCCGTTGGGCTGACCCGCGAAATCAGCAACGTGCCGGGCGCCTTCACCGTGGGCGAAAACCGCGTGAGCATTGTCTCGCTGGTAGGGCAGGGCAGTGAGGCCCACCCCGCCGTGCGCAACGGCTACGGGGTGACCTCGCCCATGCTCTACCCGCTCACGGCCTTCCTCTCCTGCCCGCACGTGCTGACGCAGGCCATGCTGATTCAGGACTCGCGCTCCGAGCTTAAGAGTCTGGACAACGACAAAAAAATCAACAACTCGCTCTCTTTCCTGGCCACGCAGGACAACCACCTGCGGGCCGCTGAGATTGACGAGTTCACGGCCGAAGTGCGCTCGGGCAGCAAGCAGGTCGTGGGCCTGCACCTCTCGGTGCTGCTCTGGGACGTGGACGACCAGACCCGGCGCGAGCACGTGGAAAAGACCACAGCGGCCTTCCGCGCCATCTTCGGGGCCGAAGCCGTGGTGGAAAGCTACCTGACTTTGCCCCTTTTCTTCGGCCTGGCACCGGGCAACGCCTATCAGGTACCGGACCGCTGGCTTACCACTTCGGCCGACCGGGCGGCCTGCTACTTTCACTGGACCACGACGTACCGGCCGGAGCCCACGGGCGAGTACCTCTGCGACCGGTTCCGCAACCTGGTAAAGGTGAACCTCTTCAACACCGACCTCGACAACCAGAACGCTCTGGTCATCGGGCCCTCGGGCTCGGGCAAGAGCTACACCTTTGGGAATTTCATCGTGCAGCGCTACGAGCGCGGCGCCCGCCAGATTATCATCGACATCGGCGGCACTTACCGCAACGTGTTCCAGGGCCTGATGGGACCGGAATTCGAGAACACCTACTTCGAGTACGACCCGCAGAATCCGATTGAGTTCAACCCCTTCCTGCTCCCGCGCGAAGGCGAAAGCGGGCCCTGGCACTACTCGGATGAGAAGCTGAACTTCCACCTGGCGCTGCTCGCCGCCCTCTGGAAGGGCGGCAAGGACCGCGCCCTAAGCAAGAGTGAGCGCACCATCCTCTCGCGCTTTCTGACTGGCTACTACCACGACCTAAACCAGCACGAACGACTGGGGCAATCCGACGAGGAGTTTCCAGGAATGGAAAGCTTTTATAAGTACGTGCAGCGCTTCGACCAGTGGATGCGGGCTGAAACGCCAGTAGTAGGGGAGGGCGAGAGCTCCGATGAAAGTGCCGCGGTGCTGGCCCTGCAGCGGGCGCAGTACCAGACCGACATGAAGTACATCGACATGCACGAGTTCTTTCTCGTGCTCGGCGAGTTCGTGACGGGTGGACGCTACGCCAAGGTACTCAACTCCAACCGGGAGGCGCAGCTGAGCCAGTACCCGCTTATCTGCTTTGACCTGGCGCGGGTGAAAACCGACCCCACGCTCTACCCGGTCGTGGCCATGCTCATCACCGAGCTGAGCCTGGATTTGTTCCGGCAGTTTCCCGACGCGGTGAAGTACATCGCCCTCGACGAAGCCTGGGCCCTACTCTCGGGCGTGCTGGAAGAGTTCATCGTGTCAATGTACCGCACCATCCGCAAAACCAACGGCAGCATCACCATCATCACCCAGGGCATTCAGGAGATTATCGACTCGCCCATCGGCTACACCCTGATTGATAACTCCTCGACCAAAATCATCCTGCGTCATACCAACGAGGCTTCCCTCGTCCGCCTGCAGGCGCCGCTGGGCCTCACGGGCCACGAGATGGATTTGATTCGCTCGGTGCGCTCCACCGACTCGTTCCGGGAGTTTTTCATTAAGCAGGGCAGCCAAGCCAAGGTCTACGCGCTGGAAGCTTCGCCCCAACTCGATGCGGTACTCACCTCGTGGCCGGCCGAGCGCAACTACCTCAACCAGCTCGTGCGCCACTACCAGCGCCAGCGGCCCGTGGAGGTACGCGACGCGCTGGGCAACCTGGTGCGCGACGCCGACGGCCGGCCCACCTATACCACCGTGACCGAGCAGCGGCTGGACTTTGCCGTCGACCAGTTCGTGGAAGAAAAGCAGAAGCGCAAGGGGGCGCTGCCGGCATGAGCGGGCCGCTGTTTCTACTGGTCGGCATGGACCTGGACACCGACTTTATCACGGCGGCGGAAGGGGCCCTACGCAAGGTGCTGCAGGCGTGTCAGCTCTACCTGATTCCGCCGTTTCTCTCGGTGGCGCTGCTTTATACCGTGGGCCGGGGCTACCTGCAGGGCGGGCAGCTGCGCCTGGATTTCTCGCCCCTGCTCAAGGCCCTGTTCGTGTACTTCATCCTGTTCTTCTACCGGGACTTCATGGACTTGATTGGGGGAGCCATCGGCGCATTTTCCAGCCTGGTGGCCCGGCAAACCCCGGATTTATTGCCGAGGCCTTACAGGGGCTGACCAATCCGGCGGGGGCCTCCTCCGTAGCGCCCGACACGGCGACGAACACGGCGGGCTTTGTCAATGAGCAGATAGGGGCCATCACATCTATTTGGGATAAGCTCACCAACTTTTCCCTGCTCAACCTGCTCACCGAACTCTTCACGACCAGCACCGTCGTGCTCATCCGGCAGGTGCTGGTCATGGTGCGCCAATACATCGTGGCCTTCCTGTACGTGAGCGGGCCCATCGCCATTTGCCTGTCGGCGCTGCCCCCTTCGCGCAGCTGGGCAAGCAGTGGCTGCAGAATTTCATGGCCGTGCAGTTCTGGTCGCTGACCTACTCCCTGCTGGATACCATCTACGCTAACTACGCGGCTACTCGCCCGGCCACGGGCAACGTGCTGCTGCCCACCGGCATGACCCCGAGTGCTTATGCTAATGATGTAACCTACCTCATCAATTCCATCGGCTTTGTCATCCTCTACTGCATGGTGCCCTGGCTGACCAGCTTTCTCATTGGCTCCTCGACCGTGCAGGGCTTCGTGGGCATGTTTAGCGGGGCCGTAGCCGGTGCAGCCGGCGCCGTCAGCGGAGTAGCATTTCCCGGTGCCTTCGGCGGCGGGCCAGCGGGGCGCTGGGCCGCAAACTGGGCTTTGGCCCGGATAAAGCAGGCGGCGGCCACGCCGGAGGCGCTGGCAATGCTCCCTCAGGCTCCGCCTCGGCCGACCTTCCCACCATGTCCGCCGGCAATTCGGGCGCTCCCACCCGCCGGCGGCGCTAACCACTTACCACGATGAAACAGCTTCTTTTCAGCCTGCTAAGCGCAGGCATGCTTCTTACCGGATGCAAGAGTGATAACGAGAAAGCGGACGATGCGCTCCAGCAGGTAGCCACCGCCGGTGCGAACTCGCCCGAAGCCAAGGCACGTGAAGCCGCCTGGAAACTCGCTACCACCAAGCCACCCCGACTGGCGCCTGATAAGCCAATTGATTTGCGCCTCGCCGTGGAGCAGCTCCTGCCCAAGGATGGCTACCTGCAGCTTGTTTCAGTTAAAGCTGCGGATGCGGCGGAGCCCGCTATCCTACAGCTACCCATTCTGTGGCGGTCCATCAAGGGCAACTACCCACCGGTGGCCCCCGGGTACCGGCTGCCCTTCGAAGCAGTCCTTAAATGGCACCCGGTGGGCTACGCGCCCAGGGAGAAGATACCCACCGAGATGGCGCTGGATGGACCTTGGGCCTCCGATACATTGGCCAGCTTCACGCTCCGCGAGCCGGGCGTAACCCTTCCTGGTCAAGCCGGTGACGCTACCATCAGCATGAGACCGTGGCGCGAAGTAACCGTGCGCGGAGTGCTGTATGCCTATGCCACGACGCCCGCCGCTGGCCAGCGCGCCAGCCTGGTGCTGTATCCCTACCATAATCCCCTGGGTACGCCCGACGCCCGAAAAATGGTGTACCTGCCGCTCTAACAAAGGGGCAGTGGGGTGAAAATCCCTGGGCGGCTCCGCTCCTTTCTATCACCCAACTTCTTCGACTTACTCATGAACTCAGTCCAGGACCTGAACAAGACTTTTATCACCATGCGCACCATGGCGCTATCCGCGCTGGCGCTGCTGGGCGTGGTGACCGTCGCTTCCGGCGCGCTGCTCTACCGCGCCTACGAATCCACCGGCCAGCGCGTGTACGTGGTGAGTGACACCGGCTCCTTTTCGGCCCAGTTAGGCCGCGGCACGGGCCACACGTCCTTCGAGGCCCGCAACCTGGTGAAGACCTTTCTGCTGACCATGTTCGGCCACGACCAGTACTCTTTCAAGCACAACCTCGACGCGGGCCTGCCCTTGATTGAAGAGCGGGGCGGGCGCTTTCTGTTCGAGAGTTTCCAGCGCGGCCAGGTACTCCAGAACTACATCCGTTACGGCGCCCGCCAGGCCGTGACCGTGGACAGCATTCACCTGGACCTGAACCACCGGCCCATCACCGGCCGCGCCTACATCAAGCAGACGGTGTTTATCGGCGACCAGCAAAGCCAGAGCAAGCCGCTGGGGGCCAAGTTCGCCCTGGTTGAAACCGACCGCTCCGATGCCAACCCCTTCGGGCTGCTCATCACCGACTTCGACTTCATCGCCTACAACCCACCCGTAACGCAGCAGGAAAAAGACCAGCTGCGCGACCAGGAGCAGGCCCGCCAGCGCAAGCTGCGCGAAGAAGCCGAAGCGGCCGGCGTACCCCTGACGCAACCGGCTCCCACCGCGCCAACCCCAGCCACCTCCCAACCCGCCCATTAACCTCTGCCCCTGTTCTTGCTCATGCGTTTATCCTCCTCCCTGGCAGCTTGTTCGCTGCTCGCCCTGCTGCCGTTCTCCGTGCTCGCTCAAGCCAGTCGGCCTTTGGTGGCCAGCGTGGCCGCTCCCGCGACGCCTCATCCGGCCAACGTAGCGCCGAAAATGCAGCTGGAAATAGCTGTTTCCGACTCATCCACCACGTACTTGGTGTTTCCTGGCCCGGTGTCGCTGGTCGACGTAGGTCAGGCACCGCACTACCTGGTTAAGATTGAAACCAACGCGGTGTTCGTGCGCGCCCGCCGCCGCAACCCGCCGCCCACGCCCATCTTAGTGCGCTACGGCTCGCGCTACTGGATGGGGCATTTGGTGTACACGGGCCGGCCGGTACTGCAGCTCTACGATTTTCAGGATGGCGGCGAGCTGGGTGTGAGCGCCGGCAATGCCCGCAACGGCGCCGGGGTGGATGACGCGCTGGCCCTGAACCAGGGACAGGAAAAGCGGGAGCTGGCCGAGGCTCGGCTGGCCAAGCTGGCCGCTGCCAAGCACGCCGACAGCAGCGGGCTGCGTACCGCCGATAACGACCTGGTGCTCTCGCTGGCTAACGTGCGTAACGACAAGGATTTCACTTACCTGCGCCTGAAGCTGCGCAACACCACAACCATTGATTACGCCGTGGACTTCACCGACTTCGAACTGGTAGAAAACTCGCGCAAGAAGTTTCTGGGTAAGAAGAAGAACGAAGCCCAGCGCCCGCTCACGCCGGCGGGTAGGGAAGCCAGCCAGACCATTCCGGCCCGGGCCACAGGCTACTTGCTCTACGCCGTGCCCCTGTACGCGGCCACCGACCGGGGCCACCTTGAAATCACGCTCCGCGAGAAGTTCGGGGCCCGGGTGCTGGTGCTGAAAGTACCCAGCAAAGTTATCAACACGGCAGCAGCCATTTAACACCTTCCCCATGCCCGAGCCCAACATGCAGCCGGTGTATCCTGCCGGCGAATCCCCTGCTACCGAACCGCCGGCGGCCGGCAATGCTTCTCCCCCTGTTACTCCGCCGCGCCCTTCGGTGGGCGAGCTGGCCCGCCGGCACTGGCTGCCGCTGCTGGTCGGCATCGGCCTGCTGGTGGCGGTAACGCTGTTTTTCTACGCCCGCTCCCTTTCGCAGGAAGTAGCGCAACAAGCCAACCCGGTGGCAGCTACTTCCCAAAACATGGAGCCCAGCATTGCCCCGCCACCCCCGCCGCCGCGCCCGCCCCACAGACGTTATCGAGCTAAAGCAGGCCGCCGCGCGCCAGGCCGGCGGGCAGCTGCCGGGGGCAGTCCCCACGCCGGACCAGTTGGCCGGTGGCCTCGCCGTGGATACCGTAGGCCAGGCTGCCTTGCGCCGCCGCACCGCGCTGGCGGCCGCCGAGCGGCAGGCCCGGGCCGCGTTGCCGCCGCCTGATTCGACGGAGATGACGGCCGTGGATGCACAGACCGGGGCGTACCGGGCCGTGCGCATACCGCTCGTGCAGACCAGTAACCGGAGTAGCAACGGCAATGCCGACCCACGTCGACGTCTGCGAGCCAGTGCCCGGCCCCGCACGGCGGCCGATGGCGTGCCCTATGAGCAAAATGACGACGTGCTGGACATGCTGGATGCTGCCCCGGCTGCTTCCCGCACTGCGTATGAGCAGATGACCGGCCGCCGCTACTTTGACCGTCGGGCGGTCCTTCGCACCGCTGGTGCTACCACTTCGCCAACGGAAGGCATACCGGTCACCGATGCGTTTGGCACCATCAAAGCTGGTTCTTATAGTTACGCCTCGACTAATTCTACTCAGGTCGAGCTACTACCTGAAATCTTTTACAAGGCAGTGGTGAACGGGGAGCAGAAGGTGCGTACTGGTTCGGTAGTGCTGCTTCGCCTGGTAGAAGATGCCGTTATCAGCGGGCAGACTTTCCCGAAGAATCTGGTCTTTGCCGGCATCGCCAGCGTAGAATCTAACCACGTGGCCATTAATATCAGCCGCCTGGGACCTACACGGGTGGCGGCTGAAATCTTCGACTATCACTACCTGCCTGGCCTCATGATAGACCCGCAGAAGCGCCAGCCATTACCCGCCGGTGATAACCCCCTCAATGACGCCCGGGCCATTGGCGCCCAGGAAGTGGGCCTGGCTATTGACCGCACCGCGTCGGCCGCTAACTCGGTAGTCGGCGTGGGTGGTCGGGTGGCTGCAGCCATAGTAAGCCGGACCTCAACGCCGCGCCAGAAGCTGCGCGACGTGCGCCTGCCCGACGGCTACCCCATACTCCTGACTACCGGTGCGACCACTACCAGCAGCACGCGCTAATTTATTTCCTAATAAACTTATTTCCTAGCTTCTTTAAGTATGCAACATCGGTTTGCAGCAACGGTCCTGACCTTAAGCCTGCTTGCTAATGCAACAGCAGGCCGGGCGCAGATGGTGGTTAATGACCCTATTCACATGGGCGTACACATCGGGCAGTTCGCCCGACAACTCCGGGAGTGGGGAGAAACCATAAAGAACTATCAGGTTATTCAGGATGCCCGGCAGATTGCCGGGGTCACCCGCGACATCACGGGAGAGGTGAAAAACATCACCGGCCAGACGTTAATGCTGCAACAGCAGATTCAGGCGGACCTGCGCAAGGTGCAATCCGTAAAGGATTTGCGTTATGCCAATCCGTTGGAACTGTTCGGCCGGGCCATGGCCATGAATACCAGTTCTCAACCCGACTATATGCCCGCCATTGCCAAGGCACAGCGGCTGCACCAGGCACTGCAGGGGCGCACGGCACCGGACGTAGAAACCGTGTACCAGGCATTCTCGGGGCTGGACATCGGGCGTAATGGGGCGCAATCCTTCACATACCATGACTATAAGAACATGCGGGAGGAAGCCTTTGCTTCGGCATATGCTTATGAAGAGGTACTCAAGAAAAAGAACGTCGAAACGGCCTTCAACTACCAGAAGATTGCCGACGAGATGACCACCCAGAGTATTGAGTTGATGGCCACGCTGAAGAATCCAGGACGGTACTCGATGACGGAAGCTGAGCGCTTGCGGGCTATGGGGCAGGCCAATGACAATATGATTAAGGCCCTGCAACTTCGGCAGGAAGCCGACCGCCTTATTCAAGAGACGGGGAAACCTGGACCTGCCAGACTGGCCGTGGAAGGAGCATATCGCGACCAGCTACTACAAAACCAGTTGTTGCGGAGCATTAGTCGCACAGGGCACTTTTAATCAACTGGCGAACGTAGGCTATGGCAAGAGCTCTCAGTTCAGGGCTCCTTGAGCTCCCTCAGTCATCGACTGACGTTAAGGGGGAGGAGTTGTTCCACAGCAAACTCCATAGTTACTAACCAAATGGTATCTTGGTTAATTGAATGGTCCTCTTCATGCTTAAAGCTTACTACAAGTAGAACTTCAGGTATGAAGGCAGGTATTTATCATAACCCACGTGACTGTTGCAAAAGGCAATTTGCTGCGGGTTAGTAAGTTGCTAGCTTATGCTAGGCTTCCATCCCGTCGGCACGTCGTTGGTCAAGCTCGTGCCTGCGCACCACGTCTATCTGCGCCTGCTCCAGCGCATCGACTTTGGCTTTGTGCGGCCTTTGGTGGCGCCCTTTTATAGCCCCATCGGCCGCCCCTCGCTCGACCCCGTAGTCTTTGTCAAGTTGCTCTTAGTCCAGCATTTGGAGAATATTACGTCTGACCGCAAGCTGGTCGAGCTAGCCAGCCTGCACGTCGGCATCCGCGCGTTTCTCGGCTATGAGCTCGGCCAGCCGCTGCCTAGTCATCGTACCGTCTGCCGGACGCGCCAGCGGCTGTCTGTGGCCGTCTTTGAGGCCTGCTTTACGCACGTGGTGGGCCTGTGTGCAACAGGCCTTAGTGAGCGGGCACACCCAAGTGATTGATTCCGCTTACATTAAAGCCAACGCCTCCATCAGCCGGCTGCAACCCAAGCGTTCCTTGGCAGCAGCTGAAGCAACTACCTCCATGGGCCCGCGACCGCGCCAGCCATCACCGCTTCGGCCGAGCGCTTGTTGCATCTACAGCGCTTCCAGGCGGCTATTCGCAAGGTGGGGCCCACCAAGCCGGGTCAACTCGTCAGCAACTTGACCCATTATAGTCCGTCCGATCCCGATGCGCGGGTTGCCTTCAAGACGGGCAAAGCGCGCATCCTAGCCTACACAGCCAGTGTGAGTGTCGATGCGGCGCGGCATGTTATTACGCATAGCCATGCAGACTTGGCTGACAGGCGGGATAGCCGGTACTTGCTCGCCATTGTGGAGGCTACGCAGCAGCGCTTGCAGACCTTCGGCCTGCGCATGTCCCTTGTCGTGGCGGATGCCGGTTATTGCTCGGGCGAGAATTATGAACAACTGGAAGCCCGCGGCCTAACCGGCTATATCCCCGCCCATGGGATGTACAAGACCGAGCGCACAGGCTTTATCTATGATGTTGTCAGTGACAGCTATACCTGCAGTCAGGGCAAGCAACTGACCTTTCACAAAGTGTTCGTCGATTCGGAGGGACACGCCAAGAAACGTTACATGGCCAAGGCCGCTGACTGCAAGAGCTGTCCCATTCGGGAACAGTGTAAGGGCAAGAAGGCCAAGGAGAAACGCTTACACCACACGCCTCACAAAACCCACTACGACCGCATGCTAGCACGCCTAGCTACCCGAGTAGGCAAACGCATGCGGCGCCTGCGCGCCGCCACGGTCGAACCCGTACTCGGCAGCCTGATCACCTCCTACGGCTTGCGCCAGATCAGCAAAAAACGCCAAGCTGGGGCCGCCAAGGTGATGTACTTGGCCGCCATGGCCTACAATCTGAAGAAGTATCTACGCGCTGCTGCTCCTCCGCAACCGATTAGCTCGGCCATCGCCCTGCCGCAACCCAGTCACCTTTTTTGGGGCTCAGTACTCTTTTGCAACAGCCACGTACCTTCTCGGACAGCGCCTATTGCCCTTTTTACAAGCCGTATTTCACCGTTTATAGTATATAAAATTTCATGGCTTACTCTTCATATCGTAGTTATAATTCTCTAGGAAGTTTTCCGCAGCACCCTTTACGTGTTTCCGCTGCTGTTCTATAAGGTCCCGCAGCATACGATTAGCAGGATGTGTTAGGATGAATGCCTCAATTGGTCCTGCCGGCAAGAAAGGAGTAGGATTTTCCCCATACTTTGCGAGCCGGAATTGGTTAATAACGTAACTATATTGCCCATCTTTCACGGCTGCGCGCACGGTATACCAAAGGATAATAGTCGAAGTCATGGCTGAACCCTCAATACTATTGCGATAGTAACGGTGCTGTATGCCTTCCATAGTACCCGCTGCCTCATCGAAGGAAACAGACTCACCATTTGGAATAGAAAAAAAAGCGCTGAACCACTGCTTGCTTAGAGCATAGAGTTCCGTTTTGGACACTCCTGGACGCTCTACAACGCCCGAATAGGTAATAAGATGCGTGATGGGGTCTACAGGGAGGTCCACTGGTTTATCCTGTGCAGATACTAAGGAGCAGACACCAAAAAATAAGAATAGGAAAGCCACTAGCCGCATGAGACCCGATTAGGTGGTAGATACAGTAGCAAAGTACTACAAGCTGAGGATAGGGGCCGCAAGGGTAAAACTGAGGTGGTCGGGTAATTCTGGACAGAATAGGGTCTTATCTTTCGCACGTCATGAAAGACAGCCCTCAACCTATTAAACGCCGGCGTTATGACGCCGCCTTTCGGGCCGAGGCCCTGCGCCTAGCCGGTGAAAGCCGCTCGACGCAAGCCGCCGCCCGGGCCTTAAACATCAATGTTAAGCTGCTCTACAAGTGGCAAAAAGAAGCGCTCACGCCGGTGGCCGCCGCCCGGGGGGCAGAATTTGACCCGGCCACAGCCGCTGAACTGCGCCAGTTGCGGGCCACCAACCGGCGGCAAGCGCAGGAGCTCGAAATTTTAAAAAAAGCCATTGCCATCTTCTCGGTGACCGACAACCAATGAGCCGTTATCGCTTTATCGAAGCGCAGCGGAGTCAGTACCCCGTGCGCTTGCTTTGCCAGGTGGTGGCGGTGCCGGCCAGCGGTTATTATGCATGGCAACAAACTCAAGAACAAGTAGGTAGCGAGAAGGAGCCTGCTTGGGAAGAGGCGCTGGTCAAGGTCTTCGGCCGACACAAGCGCCGCTACGGCACGCGCCGGCTGCAGGTCGCTTTGCGCCGCAAGGGCTACCATGTCGGGCGCCAGCGCCTGCGCGGGGCCATGCGTCGCCGGGGCCTGCACGCGCTGCAACCCAAGGCCTTTACCCCACGCACCACCGACTCGACCCACGGGCTGCGCTGCGCGCCGAACCGGCTACTCAACCAGCCCAAGCCGACGCAAGCTAACCAGGTATGGGTCAGCGATATCACCTATCTGCCGCTGGCCAACGGCGACTGGGCTTATCTGTGCGCGTACCAGGACATGGTTAGCAAGCAGGTGGTGGGCTGGCACGTCATGGCCACCATGCCCGAGGAGCTGATTACCACGGCCTTGCAACGCGCTTTTTGGGCTCAGCCGCCCACACCGGACTTGCTTGTCCACTCCGACCGCGGCGGGCAGTACTGCGGCAACGTGTACCGCAAGCTGCTCCACGACCACCAGGCTCTGCGCTCGCAGAGCCGCCGCGGCGACTGCTACGATAATGCGCAAGCTGAGAGTCTCTGGTCACGCCTCAAAACGGAGGTGCTCGAACTGCGCGAGCGGCCCGTCTTTGCCGACCTGGCCGATGCCCAAGCCAGCGTCGCCGACTATTTTGACTACTACAATCACGAGCGGCTGTACTCTAGCATCGACTACCAGACGCCCTATCATACTCACCAGCAACTTCTTCAACTTAACGCCCTAAACTGTCCAGCGTAACTAGACCACCCCACAGTACTAGGCTCTGTCCAGCGCTCCTGTTGGCTAATTAGTACAGCTAAACAACCGTTTAAATGAAGAGCGTAGTAGCTAACTTAACTCTCAAAAGCTCTTGGGTCAAAGTATTGGTACCCATCCTGGTTGTGCTGCTGCTCTTGTTGCTCGTCTGCTACCGCTTTGCTTTCATTCAATACGTGGATTGGGTCGCTGTTTTTGCCTTCTCCATCGCCGCTGTTGTCTCTTTGATTCAGTATACCGTGCTGCATTGTACCCCGGAGCGGCTTCTTATCCACAAGCCCTTTGCGCTCTACGCCCGAAACTACTCCTTCCCCTGAACAGCTTGACCAAGGTAGAATTAAAGAATTTTAGAGGACCCTACCTGAAATTCACTACCCGAACAGGCCCGTCAGTTACGGTCTCCTTCAGCCCGTTGCGCGCCGGGGAGCAAGACGCTTTGCGGCGCTATTTCCAACTTAGTTCCGTGCCGGTGGCGGGTTTTGAATGACAAAGAGGCGTTGCTTGACCGGGCCCGCCTTCTCGAAAAAGCGCTTTTACTCGCCCTTGGAAAGCTGAGCGCATACAGCCAAGAAAACGCACGTAGTTCGGACTAGCGACCCATCCAAAAAACGGTGCACGCAAACGGCCCCAAAAACGCGCATTTTCGGGGCCGTTAAGGCACTCGCGCGAATAGCCCAGCAAATGAGCGTTTCTTGGAAGGGTAGGGGAGTTTACGTAACGCCTCTCGATTGGGCGTTTTGTGAACGTTGATTTAAGCAACCAGTTTTCTGAACCCCAAGTACCTTACTAAGTGATTTAGTAGTACTACAAACGAGCCGAACGTGGCTGTTAAGCAAAACGAGGGTTTGTGAACTGACCAGGGCGCGTGCTTTAGCAACGGGTAGGGGAGCTAAAAATGAAGTAGTGGCACAACGTGTTCTCTCGGGGCCACGGTGAGTGTTGCGGTCTTCTATCTTGCGAGATGAGAATACTGAAGAAAGCCGGGCGCATTGTGTTGCTGCTGGTCCTCTTGGCCGTGGGTATTGGCGTGTTGTACGAGCAAGTCGGGCGCTTGCGGGCCCGGCGCACCTATCCGCTAACGGGCCGCCTGCTACCTGTCGGCGACCACCGGCTGCACTACTTGGCCACGGCCCCACGTGGGCCCGTCGTGGTCTTCGAATCGGGACTGGACCCGGGAGGCTTGCTGCCCTGGGAGCGGGTGGTGGCCCAAGTGGCGCCTTTTGTCACCGCGTTTGCCTACGACCGCGCCGGCATCCAGCGCAGCGAACGCGGCACGCGGCCCACAACCGGCGCCGCCATGGCCCGAGACCTGCACGAGCTGCTGCATCGGGCCGGGTACCCGCCCCGTACCTGCTCGTGGGGCATTCGTTGGGCGGCATCCTGCTCCGTTCCTTCGTGGCACAGTACCCGGCGGAGGTGCGCGGCGTGGTGTTGGTCGAGGCCTCGCACCCCGACCAGCTCCGGCGCTTGCCTGCCGCGCTACCGGCGGATGATGCCCCGCCCGGTGGGTCGTGCGCCTGGCGGCGGCGGTGGGCGTGGTCCGCTTCCTCAATACGTCCCAGTACGCGGGCACGCGTCCCAACGACCGTATCAACTTGGTCAACCGGGCCTTCCTGCCCGAGTCGGTCGATGCGGTGCTGGAGGAACAGGCGCAGATTCCGGCCTTGCTAGACGAGGCGCGGCCGGTAATGTCGTTTGGCGACATTCCCCTGCGCGTGGTGACCGGCACCAGCCCCACCCGGGACCAAGAAGACGAGCCCGACGCCGCGCGGCGGCAGCAAATAAACCGGGCGTGGGGCGCGATGCAGCAAGACCAGTTGCGCCTATCTACCCGCAGCGCGCAGCTGCTCGCGCCCCAAAGCGGGCACTACGTACAATTGGAGCAGCCCGACATCGTCACGGCCGCCATCAAGCAAGTGCTGGCCCAATCGGCGGTCCCCAGCTACGTACCCAAACGGTCGGCTCATGCGCGGAGCAACCAAGTGGTAACGGCCCGCTAAGGCCTCCGCCCGGCGGGCCCGGGGGTGGACCGGCGAAGGGATCGGGTTAGAGGCCGCTTTTCTCCGAACGGCCGGTTCACGGCCTTTCTGGCACTGGTTGAGGGCTAAAGTGCGCGTCGGTATTAGTGGTGTGTAATACATTTCAGCACTGTTCATAAAAACGGTCGTTTAACTGAACATGCTGGTCAGTATTGAACATATTGCTGGTTACCTGGCAGCATGATATGGGGCTCAGGAAGGCCAATTACTGGTAGTTGGTTGGAGAACGAATACTGCGTACTGCATGTAAGTACATTGTACGTACATTTGCTTTATGAACACGCGCCTGATTCGGGTCGGCAATTCCCAGGGTATTGTGCTGCCCAAGAAGTTACTGCAACAGTACCACCTCGCCGGCGAGGTCGACCTGCAGCCCACGCCGGAGGGCCTGCTTATCAAGCCAGTGGCGAAGCCCCGCCGCCAGGGGTGGGACGAGCGCTTTCAGCACGCGATTGCCCAGGGGCAGACCCCGGAGGGCGAGCTGCTGGAGGGATTCTCGGAGGAGGCCTTTGAGGAAACGGAATGGCAGTGGTAGCGGTGCAGCGCTTCGAGGTGTGGCTCATCAACCTCGACCCGACCCAGGGCAGCGAAATTAACAAGACTCGCCCCTGCGTGGTGCTCTCCCCCGACGAGATGAATCGCCACCTGCGCACGGTGACCATTGCCGCCCTGACCAGCACCCGGCGCGATTACCCCTCCCGGGTAGACTGCACTTTTCAGGGCAAGGAAGGCCAGGTAGCACTGGACCATATCCGCTCGGTGGATAAGACCCGCTTGGTGCGCCGCTTAGGCACCCTGTCTAAAGCCACGGCGCAAGCAGTATGTGAGCGGCTGCAGGAGCTTTTTCAGTATTAAGACCAGCTGGGCAATTCGTGAAGCAGGAAGCTCGTCTACGCTGGATGGTATAAGACCTTACTTGCAGCCCGAAAGGTACCCCTTGAGAGGCTCAGAAAGTGCCTCACGGGGCGGCTGGCTCAGAAAGTAAACCACAAGCGTCTTCCTTGCTCGTGGCAGGGGTTTCAGAAGCCGAAAAAGGGCGGGTCAGCAAGGTGCAGTGGCTGTTGCAGAACTCTTGGCCTTCCCGTTGCCAAGCCGATATGATGGCGGTATCGCCTCTGCCAGGACCGCAAAAAATACCCCTTGGGTGATAGGACTGGCAGGGCGATGGCCAAGCATTGCGTCTTTTTGGGCTGATGCTTGAGTAGCTTCTTGAGATTAAAGGCGATAGCGGTCAAAAGCATCGTTTTGTGGGCGCTACTGCGGCCCGTGTATTGACTCGTCGCAGGCCGTAGTGCTGGAGCAAGCTGCCAAATACAGGCTCGACAGTGCGCTGGCGCAGCCGGCGCATGCGCCGGCCTGGGCGACTCTGCTGCCGGGCGAGCGCCCGGCGGTACTGCGCATCGTAGGCCGTGCGCGTAAGCTTGCGTTTCGTACTCTTCGGCGCGCAGGTGGGCTTGCGCGGGCACAAGCGACAATCACGGCTGGAGGCACTGTAGCGCTTACTAAGCCGGCCGTCTGGGTCAGAGTCGAAGCCCTTAAATAGGAGCTGCTTGCCAGCTGGGCAGGTAAAGCAGTCGGCTTCTTGGTCATAGCTAAAGCCCTCAATCTGGGGCTTGTACTTGCCGAAGACCGGTATCCAGGGCGTGATGCCCTGCGCTTCGAGTAGGGCGTAGTTCACCCCGTTTGAATAGTTCGTGTCCGCCGCGACCTCGCGCAGCGGCAGCCCCTGCGTGGTCAGGCGCTGGTGTAAGGGCGTGACGATACTGGGCAGCAAGGTGCAATCGCGCTGGTCGGCAAAGTCGGCTTGCACGTGGCTGATAACCCCGTGGGCCTCGTCCACGGCCATACTACAGAGATAGTTGAGAGCCCGTGCTTTACCTGGTTTAACGGAGATGCGCGCGTCGGGGTCAGCGGGGCTATAGTGCGTCTTGTTGCTCAGTAAACGGGCTTGCGGACGGCCGCGCCCAAGGGTCCGCTGTCATTGCGTAAGTAGCGGGCGTGGGTAGCGGCCAGGCGCTGTAACTGATGCGCAGGACTGGAAATAAGGGTGCTTGGTAGCGGGCCTGACGCGTCGGTCACCGGCTCACCGGCCACGTGTAACGTAGGGCCCGTCGCGTCGGCGGGCTGCTTTTCGCACAAGCTTTCGAGTGAAGCGTTGGCCTTGACAAAGGCTGAATCCACGGCCTGGGTGTGGCCCGTGACGAGGCCAGCGGCCACGCACTGGGCAAAGACATGCTCAAATAGGTGTTCGAAGACGGCAGCGGGGTAGAGCTGGCGGGTGCGGCTGATAGTCGAGTGCCAAGGCAGCTCCTCGTCGAGGTCGTAGCCCAGAAAGTAGAGGATGTCGAGCCGCAGGCTACAGTGCTCAATGAGCCGGCGGTCACTGACCAAATTTTCCAGCCGACTAATGAGCATCAGCTTGAAGAAGACGACCGGGTCGAGCGAGGGCTGACCCGTGTGGCTGTAAAAGGGCTGCGTCTGGGCATAGAGAAAGTCCCAGTCGAGTAGCTCGCGCAAGCGGCGGTAGAGATTGTGCTGCGGCACGCGCTCCGACAACTGGAAGCGCAGCACGACTTTGTCGACGAATTGCTTGTGGCCCTGCATAAGCCCAAGGTACCGCAGGCCAAGCGCCTACTTCTGCAACAGCCACTGCACCTTTCGGGGCCGACCTATTCAAGACAATATTCTGGTAGCACAGTGGCTAAATTCAGCCAGAAAATGGTGCAGGCGCAAAAGAAGCCGTGCTGCTGGCGAGGGAGCGGCTACTGGGTTAGCGGCCGCGCGGTGGCAAGCTCCGACCGGGGACTACTAGGCCAGCGAGTTGAGCCGCTGCCGCTGATTCCCGGCTGGCAGCCGCCTACAGGGGCAGCTGCACCTCGACCGTGCGGCCGCTCGGCGCTGCCGGGTAGTAGCGCACGGTGCCGCCCACGGCCCGGGCCCGCTCCTGCATGTTGCGCAGACCCTGTCCGCCGGGGCGAGCGGACCCGTCGTAGCCCCGCCCGTCGTCGGTGACGTGCAGGGTCAGCGCGGCGGCCACGGTCAGCGTCACGGTGACCTGCGTAGCCTGGGCGTGCTTGACAACGTTGTGCAGAGCTTCCTTGTAGATGAGGTAAAGCTGGTGCAGTACCTCCGGGGGCAGTGAGGGGGCCGGCAGGGTAGCGGGCACCGCGAAGGTGACATCTACCTCGGCCGGGGCGAGCACCTCGTGGGCGTGGTCGCGCAGGCGGGCCAGTAGCTGGGGCAGCGTGTGCAGTTGCTCATGCAGGCAGAGCACGACGTCGGTCATTTGCTGGGCGGCATAGCGGGCGGTGGTGGCCAGCGCGTCGAGGCGGCCGTGCAAGGGCGACGCGTCCGGAGCCAGCTCGCGCAGTATGCTGCTTTGCAGGCTCACCTGGGTCAGCAGGCTGCCCACGTCGTCGTGCAGGTCGGCGGCCAGGCGCTGGCGCAGGTCGGCGGCGGCGATGGCCCGGGCGGCGGCTTGGCGGCGGCGGTACTGCCAGAACAGCCCGCCGGCCAGCAGCAAAGTCAGCAGCAGTACCGCGCCCAGCCCGAACACGGTGCGCTGGCTGCGCAGGCGGGCGACCTCCTGGGTTTGGGCCTGCAAGCGGGTTTGCTGGGTCAGCAGCCGAATGCGGGCCCGCTGCTCGCGCTGCTGCTGGCTGTTTTCGAGCACGGCCGCGCGGCGGCGGGCCTGCTCGCCGAGCAGGCTGTCGTGGGCGGCGAGGTAATGGTGCAGGGCCAACAGGGCGGGCGGGTAGCGGCCCTGGCGGGCGTAGGCGTCGGCCAGCACGGCGCTGGCCTCAGCCACCCCGCGCAGCAGGTGGGCGCGTCGGCTGCCGGCCAGGCTCTGGCGGGCGTAGGCCACGGCCTCGGCCACCCGGCCCTGTCGCAGGGCCACTTGCGCCAGCAGGGCCTGGGCCGGGGGCACCAGCAGCAGCAAGTGGGCGGCCTGGAGGTGGGCGAGCAGCTGCCGGCCGGCGGTGGCAGCGGCCGGCAGCTGGCCCTGGTCAGCGAGCAGGCGGGCCAGGGCCAGCTGCATGTTTAGAGCGGTGGGCACGTCGGCGATGCGCTCGCTCACGGCCAGGGCGCGGATAAAGAAGTGGCGGGCCTCGGCGGGGTGGCCCTGCTGGCGGGCCAACTCGCCCAACCCGCCCAGGGCCAGGTTGAGGCGGTCGGGGTAGTACTCTTGCTCGGCTTCTTGCCGGGCGGCTAGCAGGTAGCGGCGGGCTTCAGCCAACTCGCCCACCTGGGTGTAGGTGGTGGCCAGCTGGAGGTAAGCAGTGGCCCGGAAGCGGTTGGTGTTGCCGGTGGTGGCCAGGGCCAGGGCCTGTTGGTTATAGCCCAGGCTGGCGGCGTAACGCCCCTGGTAGTCGGCCATGCGGCCCAGGCGAAGGAGGCAACGCACCACCCCGCCCAGGTTGTGGTCGAGCCGAAACTGGTGCTCGGCCAGGGGCAGGTAGGTGGCGGCCGAGTCGTAGTGCGCCAGCTCGGCATGGTAGTCGGCTAGGCCCAGCAGCATCTCGGCCCGCACCTCGGGGTAGGGCAGCTGAAACGCTAGGCGCCAGGCTTCGAGGTGCGCCGCGTACGACGCCGCCTGGTCGGTAATTTCCAGTGCTTCGGTGAGGCGGTCGAGTAGCGTGACCCGCGTCAGCGTGGGCTGGGGTGGGCCCGCACCTGGGCCTGCCACCAGCCCAGCGGACGCTCCTCGGGCTGGGGCCAGTAGCGTATTTGGCGTAGCCAGGGCGTGTTGTCGGCGTCCACCCAGCGGGTGCGGACTGTGTCGGCCAGATTGGGCAGGCCGGCCACCTGGGCGCGGGCCCCCAGAGCCAGCAGCAGTAGGCAGACGAACAGCAAGCAGCGGAGCATAACGCAGCAAAGCTGCAAGCTACACCAACGGGCGCGTTCCGGGCAACTTCAGACCAACTGCCCTACCGTTTCCGCCCAGGCCCCGGCGCCGTGGTGGTTGGGCGTCCAGCCCTAACGGATGGCGTGAGCGTCGGCTGAATTGCCGGGAAAGGAAGCAATCAACCCAACTTCGGCAGGGCCATAAGGCCCAATGGCTGAAGCAGTAACGCGTTCAGCGCGGGAGCGGCCAGGGGCCGGTTCCTCCCCACCGCCCCGCAAAAAGCCGCCGCCGCCAACCGACGACGGGGGCTTAAACATGGGAAAGCAATAAGCTTACTCCACCACTAGGCGCAAGGCCGGGGCCGTGCCGGCCCGCACCAGGTAGAGGCCCGCCGGCAAGGCTAGCCGGGCCACGCCCGCTGCGTCGGCCAGGGTCAGGAGCACGCGTCGGCCCACGGCGTCAAACACCTGCACCTCGGCGCCGGGCGCGGCGCCAACCAGCCGGGCCGCCGCATCGGTCGGCACCGGGTTGGGTGTCAGGCTCAGCAGGCCGGCCGCTGGCACGGTCACTACCTGCACGGGCGAGTAGGTGCGCTGCCCGTTGTCGTCTACCTGCCGCAGGCGGTAGTACACAGCTAGGGCGCCATAGCGGCTCAGCTCGGCGTCGAAGTAGGTGTACTGCTGGGGCAGCGCCGTCGTGCCGTGGCCGGGCACCTGGCCCACGGCGCTAAAGTTTACCCCGTCGGCGCTGGCCTCGACGGTGAAGTAGGCGTTGTTCAGCTCCGAGGCCGTGCGCCAGCGCAGGCGGGCGCCGCGGCCCTCGGCCTGGGCCGTGAAGGCGACGAGTTGCACGGGCAGCGGGTTGGCCGAGTTGCCCAGCGTCCAGAGGCTGAAGTTGCTGACCCTGACCAGGCTGGCCGAATAAGTAGTGGGCTGGCTGCCGCTGGCGGCGGTGGGGCTGATGGTGGCCGGCTGCCCCTGCCAGGTGGCCCCCGCATCGTCGCTCTTGAACAGGCGCAGGTTAGCGGCCGCAATACCATTGCGCTCGTCGTCGCGGAAAGTCAGGGTCAAGTCTACACTCAGGCCCGTAGTCTGGGTGGGGCGGATGTCGTAGTTACGGAGCACGCTCTGGCTAGAGCCGACCCCGGCGCGGGCCACGCCGGTGGTGCGTACCACCAGCGTGGAGCCGGGCAGCGTGGCCCCGCTGGGCGTCAGGCGCAGGCCCAGCCCGCCGAAGGTTTCGGGAGCGCCGGCCGTGCTCAGGTTGCGCGTCGTCTGCGCCGTGCCCGTCAGGTAGCCCGTAGCCGTCTCGCTGAGCGTGGCCGCCGGGCCCAGGGTGAGGGCGCCCGCGCCCGTGCTCAGCACGCCGGTGGTCAAACTCACGGCGCTGGTGGCCGTCGTGAGCGCGCCCGTGAGCGTGAGGCCGGCCGCGTTGCGGAGCGTGAGCGTGCGCACGGTGGCCGGCAGGCCCGAGCCCGTTACCTGGGCCGCCGTGCCAGTGTAAGTGTAGAGCGCGTCGGTGGAAAACGAGCGGGCGCCCGTGTTCTGGATGCTGCCCGTGGCGGCCGGCGCGGCGCTGATGCCCTGGCCACTGCAAATGCCCAGCGTGCCGCCCGCCGCCAGCGTAAAGCTGCTGGGGCCGCCGAGCACGAAGCAGCCGTCGTTAAGCGTGCCGCCGCTGCCCACGGTCGTGCTGCCGCTCACCGTCACGTTGCCGGCCAGCGTGCCCACGCCGGGGCTGTTGACGGTGATACTGCTGTAGCTGTCGGCCGCGATGGGGGTGGTGGTCGTTACCACCAGGTCATTAACCAACGTAAAGACCGGCCCGTTGTAGCGCGTGAGCGTGGCTGCGCTCAGGCTCAGCGGCCCGGTCAGCACGCCCACCGGGGCCGTGGCGGTGGCCGTCAGGTCGTTGGTAGGCGTGGTGAAGCTGGCCGAGGCCAGCCCGTTGAAGGCAAAGCCCGTGGCGTCGGTCAGGTTGGTGCCGGTTACCGTCACACTCGTGCCCGACTTGCCCGTGTTGGGGCTGATACCGGTGATGGTCGGGAAGCTGCGCACCCAGTTGCTCGTGGTGCCGGTCAGGGCGAAGTTGGTGAGCGTGCCGGTGCTGTTGTTGCCGCTCAGGTCGGGCAGGCTGGTCAAGCCGACATTGTTGCCTCCGGCGATGCCCTGGTCGAAGTTGGCGTAGTACACCTGGCTGGCTGGCACAGCCGCCGCACCGCTGGCGCTGAACATATCGGCCTGCACCTGGGCCTGGGTCAGCCCCACGTTGTAGATGCGCACCTCGTCAAGGCTACCGGGGAAATATTCGCCCGTGCCGAGGCCGGTGGGTGGGTTGTTGGCCGTCGCCACGCTGGTCGAGCCAATACGCAGATTAGCGGCATTAGGCACGTTGTGGCCGCTGGGCGTGTCGCTGCCTTTCAGCACCCCGTCCACGTAGATGGTGCGGGTCGTGCCGTCGAAGGTGGCCGCCACGTGGTGCCACTTGCCGTCGGCTAGGTTGCCCGTCGTTACCATCAGGTCGTTGGCCCACCAGTAGTTGCGGACAGAGCCGCCATTGGCCGGGTCCAGCCGCAGGGCAGTCGCCTGATTGGTGATGCCGTAGTTGCCCCAGCCAATGATGCCGTAGACGCCCATGCTGGTGGGCTTTATCCACGCTTCGAGGGTGTAGGCGCTGTTGCCCAGCGGCACTGGGGTCAGATAGGGCAGGCTCACGTAATTATTCGTGCCGTTAAAGGCCAGCGCGTTGTTGGATTGAGGGACCACCGTAAACGCCGTACTGGTGGCCACGCCCGTGGCCGTGGTGAGCGTAGTGGTGCCCGTGGCCGGCGTGGCAGCGGGCACGCGGAAGGTGAGGCTGGTAGCCGTGTTGTTGGTAATGCTGGCCGTCGCATCTACGCCGTTCACCAGAAGCGACGTGACGCCCGCTAGGTTGCTGCCCGTGAGCGTAACCGCCTGGCCTATGCTGCCCGGGTTTGGAGCAAAAGTCGCCAAGCTGGGCACCGTGGCCCTGATAGTGACCGAGCCATTGCCGATGGGAGCCGCTACGTAGCTTACGCCGGTAGCCGTAGCCGTAGTCCACGAGGAGCCTCCACCCCCGCCGCCCGCGTAGGTGCTGCCGCCAAATCCAAAGGACCCCGAGCAATAAGCAAGATACCCGCTACCCCCGCCGTAGTAGCCGCCGCCCCCGCCCGGCGAGCCAACCCCGTTGTAGGAGCCGCCGTAGCCGCCGGTGCCTATCGTGCCATTATAGGACCCGGAGCCGGCGCCCGATTGGGTGCCGCCGTAGCCGCCTTTGGTACAATTATTAGTCGCGCCGTTAGCGCCGCTGGGCAGGCCCCCGCCCCGCCTTGCGCAGCGTTGGCGAACTGGCTGCCGCCACCGCCCCGGCCACCACCAAGGCATTGCGCGCGGCCGAGACGTCGTCGGTTCTCGTGCCGTTTGTCCGCCGGATGTCGGTGCCCCCGCCGCCGCCGCCGGTGCCGCCGGTGCTGTTACCGCCGCCGTTGTAGCCCCCGGCCTGGCTCCCCGGCTGGCCCCTACCACCACACTCAGCAACTCGCCCGGCGTCACGAGTATCGTAGCCGTTACTTGCGCCCCCACCACAGCATTAACCGCGCCGTAGGTGCCCGACGATGCGCCTGCCACCACTACCTGAATAGCGGTTGCACCCGCCGGCACGGTGTAGGTCTGGGTGCCGCCGGTGTAGTTAAAGGTGGTGGTTTGGGCCAGGGCTGCGCCGGCCGGGGCCAGCAGCAGGGCTAGCGCCGTCAGGCCGGCCGCCAGCCAGCGGGCACCTTGTTGGGAAAGGGCAGTAGGAAGGAAGAGGTGTGCCATAGGAGGCAGAAAAAAAGAGAGCAGGGAAATACAAACGCCGCTGGCTAGGCCGCTGCTAGCGCCTACAAAGCTCGGCAGCACGGCCACGCGGCGCTATGGCACAAAAGGACTACACCCGCGCTTACCCGCGCCGCTGCAGGGCAAGAGCCAGCAGCTCGCCCTTGCTGTTGATTTCGAGCTTGCGGTACACGGCCCGGATGTGGTTTTTCACCGTGGCCGTGCTCAGGCCGTAGCGCTCAGCCACCATTTTGTAGCTCAAGCCCTGCTCCACAGCCGCGACAATTTCCTCCTCGCGGGGCGTGAGGCGGGCCGCGGGCGTGGCCGCCACCCGCACCGGGGGCTGGCGCTGGAATGCTTCCAGCACGTGGCGCGCCACCTGCGGGCTCATGGGCGAGCCGCCGGCGGCCACATCAAGCAGGTGAATTTTGAGCTGGGGCAGCGGCAGGCTCTTGACCAAGTAGCCCACGGCCCCGGCGCAAATAGCTTCGAACACGCGCGCCGCGTCGGTGTACACGCTCAGCATCAGCACCTGGGCCTGGGGCAGGCGCTGCCGAATGAGGGGCAGTCCCTCAATGCCCGAGCGGCCGGGCAGGCCAATGTCGCTGAGCACCAGCACCGGTCCGGCCAGCTCCGCCGGCAGCCGGCGCAGAAAGTCCTCCACCGAGTCGGCCACCAGCACGCAGTCGAACTCGGGCTGCGCGGCCAAGTACTCGGCCAGCGCCTGCCGGATGACGGGCTGGTCCTCAATGAGCAGAATAGGTAGGGGCGCGGACATTGGGCAAAGGTAGCGATCCTCAGCCCCCAGGGGTACAGCACAAAAGAATCATACGAGTGGCTTGCCTGGGCTAGTCCGTGACCTAGCGCGGCGGCCGCTCCTGCGTCACCCGCCACTAGCCAGCCGCGTCCCGACGCCTAAGCAATGGCCCGGCAGTGACTCACCTGGCCGCTTCCGGAAGTAGCAGATCGGCCGCAACGAGTAGGAACGGGCAGCAACTCCGCAGCTGACCGTCTGCTTAGTAGAAAGCAGGTGACCACTAGACCCCAAAAGGAGCAAACTTATTGGCCCTTTATATGCTGTGGCCCACTACACCAATTGCTTCAGTTTGACTGGTTCAGAAAGGCAGTCCAAGAAGAAACAGCCACTTGGTTTATTGAATCTGGCTTTTGAACTAAGTGGAAGTCACGCCTGACTATAAACCAATTACCTATCACATCTAATATGTCCTTAACATGCACTTAGCTCTTTTCTGCTAAAGGATGGCCGTATTGCACACCCAGCTAGGTGCGCAGGCAAAAAGCGCCCGCCGGCCGAAGCCAGCGAGCGCTTTTTGTAACCTCCAGCGGAGCGGCGAGTACTAGGCCCGGCGCCGGTCGCGCAGGCGTTTGAGGCCATAGGCCACGCCCGAGGCTAGCAGCAGCGAAGCACCCCCATCAAGGGGCACGGCCGTGGGTCGGCCTGCGGCGTGGGGCCGCCCGAACTAGGGGCCTGGGCGTGGCTGCTAAGCGTGACCACGCCCAGCAGCAGGAAAAGTAGCAAAACGGGTTTCATAAAGGAAGCTAAAAAGTGGCCGGCCCCATTGGGTGCGGCGCCGGCCGGGTTACATTATTGCAGCGTCAGGCGCTTGGTCACGGTCGTCTCGCCCGCCGTCAGGCGCAGCACGTACACCCCCGCGGCCAGCTCGGCGGTGGGCAGCGTCAGCGTCGTGCCACTGGCCGGCAGGCTAGCCTGCTGGCGCAGCACCACTTGGCCCAGCGCGTTCAGTAGTTCGGCCCGTACCTGGCTGGCGCCGGGCACGGCGGGCACCCGCACGCTGGCCTGCTCGCGGGCCGGGTTGGGAAACACGCTCACCTGCGCAGCCAACTGGGCCGGCGCCGTTGCCAACGGCGCCGGCGCGCTGAATTGCAGCGTGAAGCGCCCGGTTAGCAGGGCCTGCGCCTGGGCAGCCGACACACTGAAGCGGTAGCTCGTACCCGGCGTCAGGGCTAGGCTCTGGCCCGTCTCGGCGTCGCGCAAGTACGCCGTCAGGCCTGCGGGCAGGTTGCTCAGCTGCGCGGCCGTGAGCGTATAGCTGCCCGCGGTGGGCACGCCCACTTGCAGCGGCAGCACTGTAGCCGCGGTCCACTCGCCGCGCCCGTCCACGCTCAGGCGCTGGCCATCGGGGCTGAGGCTGCTCAAGTTCAGGCCGGTGGGGTTGCTGAGCTTATAGGCGTCATACGCCCCGTCAAAGGCCGGCGTGGCCCCGGCCTGGGCGTAGGCATATAATTCGTCCGTGGTGTCAGCGCCGCCCAGGGTGAGCTGCACCAGCGGGCGCGGGTCGGCGCCGGTGCGCTGCACGGCCACCTGCTGGCCGTAGCTGGTTACGCGGCTGGCATTCCCTATCGACAGGCGGCCGGTGGCTTGCCCGGTGCTCACCCGCACGAAAAAGGCCTGGCCCATCCCGATGAGCGGGTTACCCCCGCCCACGCCGTTGACGTAGGAGCGGTAGCTGCCCGCATACTGCCCGCTGCTCTGGAACACGTACATCGACTGGCCTACGTTGCTGAACTGATTCGACGGGATGGCGCTGAAATCGAGCGGCGAGGGGAAGGGGTTGCCCACCAAGGCCCAGCCGGCGGCTGGGTCCGCGCCGCGGCTCAGGTTGAAGGACACGGGCATCACATAGCTGGCCACCGCCCCGGTGAAACTCAGCGTTTGCCCGCCCGTGGCCTGCACCGTGTAGCCGGCACCGACCGGGAGGTTGTCGCTCAGGCTGGTCGGCGAGTACCACCCCTTGTCAAAGGCGCTCAGGTTGTTGGTGGCCGAGGCCAGCCGGCTTTGGTCGTAGCCAAATACGGTGGGGAAGGTCGGCGTGCTGGCCGGGGTGGGGCTGCTGTTGTAGGCCGGGTTTACTACCTGCGCGCTGCCGCCGCTGGCAAAGGCCGCGACCGTCTGCCCGCTCACGGGCGGCGCGAGGTGGCGGTAGCCCAGGTTGGCGTTGAGCGTCCCATCAAGGTAGCGCTGCACCGTCACGCTGCCGCTCACCATGCCCGTGTTGCTGTTCACGAGCAGGGCCGTGCCGGCACTGCTGCTGAGCAGGGTCAGGGCCTGCCCGTTGGTCACGAGGTTGCCGCTGCCGCCCACGGTCAGCACCTGGGCCACGCGCAGGGCTTGGCTCAGGGTCAGAAACTGCGGGTTGGTGGTGGTCAGGTTGCGCACCTGGCCGGGCAGGCCCGCGCCCGTTACCTGGGTAGTGGTGCTGCCGTTGTACACATAGCTCGCATCGGGGCTAAACGAGCGGGTACCCGTGGTTTGTACCGCCCCTGTGCTGCCGGTAGCCGTGAGGCCGGCCGCGTCGCAGATGCCGAGTGTGCCGCCGGCCGCCAGTGTAAACGTGGCCGCTCCGGTCAGGGGCTGGCAGTTCGTATTGAGCGTACCGCCGCTGTTAATGGTCGTGCTCGTGTTTACCGTTACGGCGCCGCCCAGCGTCGCCACCCCGCCGCTATTGACGGTGATGGAGTTGTAGGTGCCCGCCGCCACCGTCTGCCCGCTCGTGCTCACGACAAGGTCGGGGAAGGTTACGGTGAAGAGCACCCCGTTGCTGGTGCCGCCCGGCGTTGTGACCGTTACGTTGCCGCTCGTGGCCCCGGCCGGCACGGTGGCCGTTACGGTCGTGGCGTTCACCACGCTGAAGGTGGTGGCGTTGATGCCGTTGAAGCTTACCGCCGTGGCCCCCGTCAGGCCCGTGCCCGTTAGGGTTACGCTCGTGCCCGCCGGCCCGCTCGGGGCGAGACGCTGCTGAGGGTGGGGGCGGAAATAAAAGTCTGCAGTGTGTTGCTGGTTTGATTCACTACGTAGGCCGTGGTGCCGCTCACGGCCACGCCGTAGGGATTGCTATTTGCGCCCGTACTCACGCTGCCGAGCAGGGTGGGGCTGGCCGGGTTGCTCACGTTGAACGCTTGCAGCGTGTTGTCGTCAGTGTTCACTACGTAGGCCGTGGTGCCGCTCACGGCCACGCCGGCGGGGTTGCTGCCCGTGCTCACGCTGCCGAGCAGGGTGGGGCTGGCTGGGTTGCTCACGTTGTAGGATTGCAACGTGTTGCTGGCGTTCACTACGTAGGCCGTGGTGCCGCTCACGGCCACGCTGACGGGATAGCTGTTCGAGCCCGTACTCACGCTGCCAAGCAGGGTGGGGCTGGCTGGGTTGCTCACGTTGTAGGATTGCAACGTGTTACTGCCCGAGTTCACCACGTAGGCCGTGGTGCCGCTCACGGCCACGCCGCGGAGATTGTTGCCCGTGCTCACGCCGCCGAGCAGGGTGGGGCTGGCCGGGTTGCTTACATTGAAAGTCTGCAACGTGTTACCGGAATAGTTCACCACGTAGGCCGTAGTGCCGCTCACGGCCACGCGGTAGGGATTGGTATTTGTGCCCGTGCCCACGCTGCCGAGCAGGACCGGGGCGCTGGGGTTACTCACGTTGAAGCACTGCAGCGTCCTACCGTAAAAATTCACCACGTAGGCCGTGGTGCCGCTCACGGCCACGCCGTAGGGAGCGCTATTTGCGCCCGTACTCACGCTACCGAGCAGGGTGGGGCTGGCCGGGTTGCTTACGTCGAAGCACTGCAGCGTGTTACCGTCAATGTTCACCACGTAGGCCGTGGTGCCGCTCACGGCCACGCTGCCGGGAGTAGCGTCCGTGTTCACGCTGCCGGCCAGCACGGGCCCCTGGGCCAGGGCCGCGCCGGCCGAAGCTAGTAGCAGAGCCAGTGCCGCCAGGCCAGAAGCTAGCCAGCGGGCATTTAGGCGGGAAAGGATGGCAGGAAGTAAAAAATCAGCCATAAAAAAAGAAGAGAGGAGGGAAATACAACCAGCGCTGACTAGCACCACTGCTAGCGCCTACAAAGGACGGCGCCAGCCCCACGCGGGGGTATAGCACAAAAGGACTATGCTCACGCTTACCCACGCCGCTGCAGGGCAAGAGCCAGCAGCTCGCCCTTGCTGTTGATTTCGAGCTTGTGGTACACGGCCCGGATATGGTTTTTCACCGTGGCCGTGCTCAGCCCATACCGGTCGGCCACCAGCTTATAGCTCGGGGCGCCGCAATAGCAGGTAGCGGGCCTTACCCTATGACTTACTTCGCTTCGCTTTCTTAGAAAAATTCCTTAACGTAATGTTTCTTTAAAGACAATCACATGAAAATGAAAAATTTCGAAAGGCAATTTTTGTAGCCTAGCTTTTTGAATTTTACCTTACTCGATTATTTCAACAACTTATGCGTAACGAAGAGATACTAGCTTATTGGAGCGGCCACGGGGTCGTACTGACCACTTATCGCCTAGAAAGTGTGGAAGCATGTGGGTTTAAAAAAGCAACACTTGACTTACTACAGACTGTTGGCCTTCCGGTCGAAGCAGACCCTTTTCTAAACTTTGATCGGGACTTTAAGAGCGTTAGTACGAGCTATAGAATAGGCGCTCAATTCGCTCATTTTATTAGGATTGGCTTTGATAGCGCAGGCAACCCACTAGTAATCAATACCGAAAAAGAGGATTTGATAGAATGGCTTGACCATGAAACGCAGTTTGCGCCTCATTACGTAAATTGTTCGCTTCAAGCGCTGAGTGCCTCGATGGTGTTGTACCATCAATTTGTGGAGAATCTGTTAGCAACACGTGGGCCTGATGCCTATGAGAAAGCAGATTTTACCGATGAGCAGCTTACTGAGCTGAAAACAGGCTTATCAAAAATAGACGAACAGGCAGTGTTAGCGAAAGGCTTTTGGCAGGGTGAGTTCACTACTTTACTGGCAAATAGGGCGTATTACAAAACAAGCGAAAACAGTCTGTAAAAACCACCTTAATAGAATGGGAAGCCTTTTGAGGTAGTCCAGTTAGGCAGGATAGTTTAGGGACGCATTTTGAAGATAAAAGGATTGTGAAGTCTCATAGACGAGCGCAGAGTGGCGGCGCTCGTAGTTATAGTAGTCAAAATAAGTGGCCATCCTCGCTCGGGCATCGGCTAAGTCGGTAAAATAGGGCTGTGGGCGGGCGGCGAGTTCTTCGGTTTTGAAGCGGGATCAGAGGCTCTCGGCTTGCGCATTATTTAAGCATTCCGCCTTGCGGTGACCTCCTCCCCAATACTTAAGCCGGTCGAAAGTAAAGCATCAGGCATTCTGAAGCTCGACGGTAATGGCGGCCGCCACTACCTCATCAGGCGTTAAATTCTGCAAGGAGCTGTGCGGTCGGAAGCCATTGTATTCCTGGCGCCAGTGCTCGATTTTCTCTTGGGCATCGGTCAACTGTCAACGGCGACGGGCAGCTCGACGTGCTCACGGCCAATTCGGGCAATAACACGGCCGGCGTGCTCCTGCGCACAGCCTCGGTGCTGGCCACCTGCGCCTCCCTGCCCGACGCCCGCGCCACGCTCTACCCCAACCCAGCCCGCGCGGCGGCCACCCTCACGGCCACGGGCCTGCCCGCGGCCGCCCGCACCGTGGAAGTCACGCTCCTGAGTCCCCTGGGCCAGCTCGTGCGCCGCTTCCCCTTGCCCGTCGCGCAGGGAGCCGCGACGGGCGACGTACCCACGGCCGGGCTGGCGGCCGGGTTGTATCTGCTGCAGCTGCGCGCCCTCACGGGACAAGGAGCGGTCCTCAGGGCCTTACCTACGCAACGGCTCCTTGTGGAATAGGGAACCCCGCACCTCGCGGAAGCGATGGCGAACAAGGGCCTTGGGCAATCAGAAAGGGGGCGCGTAGCCACCCGGCCGGCTAACGTTTCGGAACGGCTGGTTTGGCACAGGACTATCGTAGATTCAGACCTTTTATGAACGGTGGTGGCTGCTGCAGAACTCGGCCGAGCGCCTCGCTTTAACCAACTAAGTCCCACAAACTGGCGATAAAGCTGCTTTTTGTAGGTTTTGTCGTTGCCGCGACTACTTGTTGAACAAGTACGTTAGTTCTGCAACAGCCACGGGCCCTTATTGGATGGTTTTCGACAGGCCGTTTCCAGCGCGCAGAGGCCTTTTTACCGAGCGTTTCTCGCTAACCCTTATTGGAGTATGCAGACTCGGGGTTAGTGAGCGTCCTATACTCGCTAAATAGTAGCCTGCGCTACGCTAAAAAGTCGTGGTGTGCTACGTGAGCACGCGACACAACCGGCTAAATTAAATTTGGGGCGAGGAGAATATAGTAGTGCAACTGAAATTCACGAATAAATTGTAGCTCGTTAGTAGTCATTGTTTTTTCTGCTAGAAAGAAACTCAGAATTCTAAAAGTCAATCAATAGACCGCACATCGTATTGCTTTTTAAGCTGCTCCCATTTCTGTGCTAGGTCGTCCCAATGCTCGCTGAATAAATCGCTATCAAGTTTAATAGCCGCCCAAGAGATAATGGTTTCGTAACCCAGAATATCGCGCATAGCTGCCGCAACCCGATTGTCATCGAAGGCTTTGCCACGCATGTCGTTAAAGAAAAACCGGATAGTTTCGTGGTTCTGCGCCAAGCGAAACCGGAATAGAATAAGCCTTAATGTGTCCTGCACCACTACAGCGGCTAGGGGCAGCTCAAAAAACTGGCGTATCAATTCTCGTTTGCCAAATATAGCAGTGAGCACGAATACCGAGATAACTAGCACGCCCTTGGCAATCTCGCGTGGGAGCATCATATCAACAATGGCCAGTGAATGTGAGCAATTTTCGAAGCAATTCACCAGGCATTTGTAGATACCAGGCTGCAAGTTGTCGTTAGTGAAATACCCAATCGACGTTTGACCGGAATAGCGCTGGCCAAATGCATTATCCAAGAAGTCTAACCGACGGTCCCGTTCAGCGTTAGAAAGGAAAACGCTGGCTATGAATTCTAGGCCAGCAAAGGCCACAATTATCAGACAATTAAACGCTATCAGTGTTGACTTACCTAGTGGCTCCCAACCGGGTATGGTTGCCGGCGGCTGGTTATCGAGGATGCTAATGAGCGGGGTTAGAATCGTGGTGGCAATCAACGCTCGGCCACTCCACATTTTCAGGCGTTCAACAAATTTGAACTGCTTGTCGATAGGCACCACGCGGGTGGATGGAAAGGCCATAGATTACAGGAGTTGGGAATTAACAAGACTTTAGTGAGGGGCTTCGTCACCGAACCACTCCCCGCTTTGGAGCCACTTTTCGTAGAAATACACCCACCCTACTGCCCGCGGCACAATTTCGGCAGCAAGAGATACCTCTCGGGACCACGTAAAATCTCGGGGATGGTAGAGGCAGAGCGATTGCGTATCGGCGTAGAAGTGCGGGGGCGTCTCGACCAGTGCGGGTGCGAGCACCTGCACCAGTGGAGGCTGATTGTAGCAGTAGCTTATCCTTAAGGTGTAAACAGGTAAGGTTTCGTGGGCTAGCACCTCGCCGGTGAAGGTCAGAAAACGAGGGTCGCTGAGGCTGGCCCGCACCGTGAATTGCGGATAGCGCTGCCGCATGGCTGCAACTTGCGCGGCCACGCGGTAGGGTTTTGGGCGTGGGCTAGCGGGGCGCGTCATCACCGAAGTAAGAAGTAGGTGGCACCCGCTGACCAGTGGCACCCAGCAAGCCGGTGCCGGCTATTTTCAGGCTGCCCGACCGCATAGACTCGTTGAGCTGGCGAGCCTCAGCATCGGAAATAGTGGGAAACTTGGTGCCGAAAACCTCCTTCCAGAGCTTGATGGCTTCGTTTTCCTTGCCGTCCTCATAGAGCGTATGGGCTTCGTCTATCTTTTCATAAGCGGCGGAAATGGCCTCAACGGCGTCGTTGTAATCATCTTCGTCCGCGAATTTGTCGGAGTCGAGGTAGTTAGTGGCATAGCGTAGCCAAGTGTGCACGCCGTCTTCGTGGTTAGCAGTATCGAAGAGCGTGAAAATGTGGGTAGCGATATCCTCGATGTGGTAGGATGGAATGAGTTTGCCCAGCTTTTCCCGATTCCAGTATTTCAGAATGCGGATGAGCGGCACGATGCGACCTTTGCGCAATTTATTCACTTCGGTTAGCTTCTCAGAGTGCAGAACGGGGTTGGACCATATCCAGCCGGAGAGGTCGGAATCAGGTATCCAGTAGCCTTCGAGGTCGTCGCCGAAGCAGGGCAGCACGTCGAAGCGCTTGTCGCACAGGTGCACCGTGACGCAGGGGCGGTCCTGCACAGCCTTATCCTTGTAGTCGCGAGTGCTGTTCAGGTAATCTTTTAGCTTGGTCAGGACCGTTTGTGGCTTGCGAAGCACACCACCATCTTCATATTCGGTACGGTCGAGTACTAGGAAGATATCAACATCATCGAGCGGCTTGATGATGGTATCGCGGTCATAAGAGCCGTTTTGGAATACCCGCTCGCCGTTGAGCTTGCTCTCGCTATCCAGCAGCAGAGTTTTGAGGTTGTTGTAGGTCGTGCTCACCGAAGAAGTCTGTTTATCGGTGATGGTGATATCGGCCAGCAACTGGCCAATGCATTGTAATAGCGTCATGATACTTGATAGCAGAAGGTAAAAGAGTAGGGGTAGAGCCTAGAGCCGCCAACTAGCTAGTCGACGGCTTTAACTGAGGCCTAGCGCTTATTGGTGAGATACTGGATGGTATACACCAAACCCGCGAGGGTGAGCAGGGCAACGATAAGTGCCTTAGCGTCTTTGTTGAGGGTGCGAAAGAATTTGACACCCGCAGTGAGTGGATTGGCCACGATGCCTTGGACTGTTGAGGCTAGTTGCACGGCATCTGCGATAGTGGGCTGAGTAGTAGACTTCATGATTACTGGAACTGGTGGCTGGGATATAGCCAGCATTGAAAAAGTTGCGGAATGGATGGGGCGCACGGAGTTAGGCGGCCAGCTTGCACCGGCGCGTGAAGAGCGCCGCCCGCGAGGGGGCAGCGCTACACGTGATAAATTAGCCGGGGATGTTGCGAGGGTCGCGGCCGTGGCTATCAGAGGCCCGAATCTGCCCGTTGGGGCGATGAATAATCAACTCGCTGCCATTGCGAGCCGCCTGGGGGCGCGCTACGGCGATGGCCTCGGCTTGGGTGGGCTTGATGACGGATGCGCGTTGCGCGCCAGCCGTGATAACGGCGAAGCCGTTGGGGCGGGGGGTGACGTGGACGGATTTGCCCATGATAATTGTCGGGGTTTTTAAGGAATTACTACCCTTACCAGAAGGGCACACCGAGCCAGACAACCGAACGCGCTTGGGCTATTTGCGTAAAACGCACTTACTTTTGCGGACGAATTTGTCGAAAAAAGAGGGGTCCGTAGGTGGCTAATCTATGGTCCTCAACGGGGGCAGCCAGGTTCAAGGTCTCACGTCTAGCCTTGCTGCACTTGTACAGAAGAAGCCGGTCGTCACACTCCCGTGACGGGCGGTTTTTGTATTTTAAAGTACTAACTAGGTCATTTGCAGAGAGAATCTTGTGGAAGAAAGGTGTCCTAGCGGCTGCGAGGGCCAGCTTTCAGGTATTGCTGGTAAGTGTCGAAACCGGGCTTGCTATTGCGCTTTTTGAGAAGTGTTAGGAAGGCGTCGCACTCAGTGGGAGTCAAGTGGCCGTCTTGGATAGCAAAATGTAGAATGTCGACGGTGGTGTAGTACGTGATGCTGTGGGTGCGGCAGTAATCGACGATATCGCGCAGGTTGCTACTGGCGATGTAGTCGCCGTGGTAGCGGGCCATTGCCATGCAGGCGCTTTCGCCGGGACCACGCCGGGCTAGTAGATTTTCAAATTCAAGCAGTACTTGGTTATCGGAAGAGAAATCAATGATGGCGATGTTGGAAAGTTTCACCAGCATTTCGAGGGGCTGGTCGAAGCGGGAGACTTGCGCTAGCTCGGTCATCACCTCGCGCAGAATGACGAGGCGGCCGGGAAAAACAGCGTTGAGCAGGCCTGCCCGCTCGCCTTTGAGAAAGTGACTTAAAACATCGGCATCAAGCAGAATGCGGGGTAGTGTGGAAGGAGGTTTTCGGGCGGCCATGAAAGAATAGGTACACGTTAATCAGGGGTTTCGGTACCGATATCGCTCAGGTCAAGGCCAAAATCTCGCAGGATGTTAGCGTAGTCGGTTTCGGTAATAAGGTCTTTGTCATAGGCTTGCGAGGCTAGCGGCACATAGTCACCTATAGACTTGCGATGGGGAGTGGTACGGTATAGTTCAGTGGGAAAGCCAAACTGGCGCGCGGTAGCCGCTGGGCTGGCGGCCCATTCTTCCCACCGAGTGCGGGCAATCAAGCCCATGTTTTCGAGGCGCACCAGTAGCGCCTGGCGGGAGCATTGAAACTCCTGCTCCAGCTTTACTACTGTGTTTAGAGAGAGATGGGGAGTAGGCTCCATTTCACCGGCCTCATCAGCTACCACCAAGATGCGGAAATCGGGCATGAGGAGCAGCGCGGCAAACCAATCTGCAAACAGCTCTTCGGGTCGGTTTGGGAACCAAACCGACCCGCCTGCGAAGGATGAGGCGTAAAATTGGGCTGCACGCAGAGGTGGTACAGCTCGTGAGCAATCGTGAAATTCTGCTTGCCGCGAGAGTGGTCGGAGTTAACGAGCATAAATGCCTTGCCGTCGTGCTTGATAGCCATGCCTGAGAAAAGGCCATCGAGTGGCTTGAATACCGTGCGCACGCCAAGGTGCAGCAGTAACTTTTCCATGTCAATGGAGCGACCACGACCTAGGCCGTGCTGCTGGCGAAAGCGGGCTACTTTGGCCTCCAACTGCTGAATTTCAACGTCTTTAATCTTCACGGCTCAGGAGATTGTCCAAGCGCACGTAGTTGGATACGATGCGGCGGAACGAGGCAATTTGTTCGAGATGAGTGAGGCTAATGGCACCGGCCGAGCGGAAAGCAAAAGCCGCGTTGAGCGCCTGAACGGTGGGCTCGGTGGAAAGTAGGTCGGCTAGGCTGACGCCGAATAAGTCGGAGAGTTTGCGTAGGATGGTGAGGTTGGGGCGGCGGGCTTCGGTTTCAAAATAGGATACTTCGCCTCGGGATACGCCGAGGTATTCAGCTAACAGCTGCTGGTTCAGGCCCATGTTTTCGCGCAGGGTCTTGATATTGTTCCCCAATCCAGGGGTGAATTCTTGCATGGTCATGGGAATGATGCCTCACGGCAGGATAAAGAGTGGCCACTCTATGTGACAAATATAACGACAATCTTTAAAAAATGGTTTTATTTTGTAACACGGTGTTCTTAGTAGCCACTTCATTCAGCTGTTCCCATTGGGCTGTAGCCTTTTATCTAGCCTCTCTATCTAGAAAAATACTAATTCACAGCATTTTAGCTAGAGAAAGTGACTCTGATTCACCGCGCTCGACATGACCACCTTCTATTGCTACTAATGGATCTTGCGAGTCTACAGACCGAATTGGTCTTTGTGAGCAGCGAGTAGGCAGTTGCCTTCAGCCATGCAGCTGAAAGTAATGGCCAGTTTGCGGAGTAAACTGGCCACAACTGAATAGTTTATCTAGCGTTGGTTAGCCTAAATAGAATATTCGTCGGCAATGGCCTGCTCGCGGATACTACCGGTGGCTGTATGCGTCCTGCCTTAAAGACTATAGCAGCCAGTATAAAAGCTGTCATGAATGCTTTAATTGTCTTACTCTTCTTGCATAAAGGCCTATCGGATGAGTTGTTCTATGGGCGTACTAACTACTCCTTTCAGGGCTGAGCGTGGAGCACACAGCGCAGAGAATGAAAAATAACTCTTCCACATGCCTATGTTTGCAGCATGTCCTCAGGGGACGAACGGATACCTCACTAACAGGCTAAGGTTTGTTCGTGGTGCGTAAAAGCCTCGTAAGCTTGAACGCTAGTTTACTGCTTAATTTTAATTGAGTTGTGTCCGTGGTAATACCTGTTTTCATTTTTGAAGACAGGTATTATTGTTTACAATTAAAATGCAATATGAATCATGAGCGCTAATATAAATATTTTTGACTCTGAGAATGAGTTAGAGGAAGCAATCATGAAGCAAGCTGAAAAAGAGGCAAAGTATTTTCAGCTGTACCATAATTACATGGTGATAGAGCATAGAAAGTCTGAGCTTAGAATAACAAACCCTAAGAAAAAGGAAATTCACACACCATCTTATTGGTTAGAATCTAAATTATATAATCCTTTCTATGTGATTAAGCATAGTAAGCAAATTGCGAAGTCTGTCTACAAAAAACTTCAACAAGGTATATATAGCCCAAACCTTCCGCATACGATGCCTGTAAAAAAGGCAAATGGAAAGATTAGGGAGATTAGCGTTTACCAAATACCAGATGCCGTTATCTCTAAAAAGCTTTATTCACAACTTTTAAGCAAAAATAAACATAGGTTTAGTGGTTCTTCTTATGCTTATAGAAATGATAGAAACGCGCATCATGCAATACAGGATATTTTTCATGATTTAAGTAAATATCCAAGAATGTTTGTAGCAGAATTTGATTTCTCCGCATTTTTTGATTCTATTAATCATCCATTTTTATTTTCTCAGCTCTCTGAAAATGCATTTATCACGTCCACTGCTGAGAGAGGTTTAATAAAAAAATTCCTAGAAAGATTAAATGGCAAAGGTGTTCCGCAAGGGACATCTATATCATTGTTTCTAGCAAACCTAGTTTGTTGGCGACTAGACAGAGACCTAGAAAGAGAAGGTGTTAGATTCGCTCGATATGCAGATGATACAGTCATATGGTCTGATAGTTACGAGAAAATATGCCGAGCGTTCAATATAATACATGAATTTAGCAATGTATCAGGAGTTTCTATAAATATAAAAAAATCCAATGGAATCAGTTTGTTAACTGAAAAAAGTTATTCATCCAGTTCAGAGGTTTTTAAAACGAAGACTAATATTGATTTTCTAGGTTATCATTTATCATATAATGGGGTTGCTATTAAAGATAAGTCTTTTAAAAAGGCAAAGAAGCAAATTAGCTACATTTTATACAGAAATCTTTTGCAGCCATTGAATGCAGGCATTACTAATGCTGTTAAGCTGCCTGCTAATGACGATGAAGGTGCGTTTGCCAGTGCGATACATCAGATTAGAAGGTATATGTATGGTAACCTCTCAGAGCATAAATTAAGGCTTTATTTAAAGGGAAAATATAAACACTTAAAATTTAAAGGATTAATGAGTTATTATCCTCTTGTAGATAATACACAGCAATTAAAAGATATAGATAAATGGTTGGTGTCTACAATTCTTAATTGTTTAAGATTGCGAGAAAGTATTTTAAGCAAGCATTTTGGAAGTCAAAAAGCTTTATTTCCTTACAACTTAGATGTAGATAATCTAGTAGAAATTTGTAAAATAAGAAAACGGGTTTTGAAGTCAACAAAAAGTGTAAATGCATTTGTTATTCCTAGTTTTCTGCGAATTCACAATGCTATTTCACGTGGTATAAGAGAGTTCGGTCTAGCGACTATTGATAGCAAAACTGACAAGTATAATTATGACTAGATTTATGTAGATCTCAAATGATAAGACCCAAGGGCTAAGCAAATTTGCTTAGCCCTTGGGTCTTATCATTTGAGATTTTTGAATTAGTAAGACACTTTATTCGACCTATTCTTCGGGCTGTTCGAAACCTAGATTCCGCCGCTCTATTAGCGCTTCGTAGAATAAATAACGAAGTTGTTCTTTCGCATCAAGGCTACTGGATGCAATCAGGTCTAATCGATTTAATAGACGTAGAAGTTCGTGGTAATTTTCAATTGCTTCAGGTATTTCTTTCTGCATGGAAGATTTGAACTCGCCTAGTTCGCTCTCCTTCTGAATTCTCTTTACCTTATCCACAATAGATTTTCGAATTGCACTAAATGAGCGGGCTTCGCCAATAGAAGCTAAATCATCATAGATTTTTGCCTCATTTTTTTGAATTTTACTCGCCAAAATCATGCTTGGAATAGCTTTTTTTGGATTTACATTGTGCTTGATACCTTGGATAGAATACCTTAGGTTAGTAGGGCGAGGTTTAACGAGTAATTCTCGTTTTCCACCTTCTTCATATTCTTCATAATCTGTTTCAATACCGAGGTGAATTTTCTCTTTGTGAATGGCATCCCTATCAGCTTTGTTATCTTCAATGAGAATAGCGCAAACACCTGAGAATCTTACCGCGCCCTCCTTAATCTCACTATTATTGAGTTCCACAAGGTATTTCACCTCACCAATAGGAGTTGAACGTTTACCCAGTTTTTCAAAGTAAACTCTAATTGAAGATTCATTATATTCACAACGGTTGACAACGAACTTGTCAGTCGTGGCCTGCATATGTCGATACAGAGCAACTAAAGCAACAAATACAGAAAGACCAATATTATAGTCTTTGTAGTGTGTAATAGAGGTTGTAGCCCGAAAAAAGTGATTTCCTTTGCTATCCTTAAGAAGCCGATACTTGTATTCATGTGTGTCTTTACCTTCGGTATAGATAGAACGAATAGATTCTAGATTCTCAAGAACTACGTCAATGCGCTCCCTTCTAATCAGCTTGTTAGCATATTTGCTCATGCTACATGAATTCTCGAAGAAGTCAGTCTGTGCCGAGTAAATAGGAGACGCAGTGAAGGCAACAGGATAATTGTCGCTAGAGGGAAATGCAATGTTGATTACAGATTCGTCATCTGAAATCTCAAATTGAAGGTCTTCGTATTTCTTACTAACGTCAACCTTTGTATAGCGCTTGCTTTCAGCGTCTACGCAACTGATAAGCATCCGTGCTCCAGGTATAGCAACAGTCTCATTAATGATTTCGCCTACTTTGAGGGCTGCATAGATGTCATCATAATACTCACTATCCCGAATTAACAAAAGAGCTTCTTTAATTGTGACACCAGTATCTTGAGCGTCAATGTCTTTGGAAGTAAACTTGTTATTCTTATACTGAAAATCACTCATGGCTTGTATTCTTTAAAAAGTAGTACTAAGCTTCCGGAAAGGACATAGCCATTTCCTGCACTGAGCATATCGCTCAAGCTTTTGTAACTGCTAGCAGAGAACTCAGTGGCTAACATTACACTGGGCCAAGCACGAGGACTTATGACTTGCAAAGAAATGGAAACCCATTACCTTTGCAGCCTCGTTGAGAATCATGGTAGAAGTGTGCGGCCGGAGGACTATTTCCGGCACTAGTAAGGGAGGCGCCAACCAATTTTTACTGCAATTCTGCCATGCCGGCTGCTACTGACCTGTGGCAGCCGGTTTGCGTTTTATGCGGTGTGTAGTCGAGAGATCAATTTTAAGGGTGTGGATTTATTATATAGCCCGGCAAGTAGCATATAAGCGCGGGTTTTCCAGGCTATATAATTCATGAGCTTCTGATTTAAAGCGTTATACAGCAAAAAGATCAATTTGGTAAGGTACACCATGTACTGCAAAGAGCTTTGCACGAAACTCGTACCAAGTCGAGCATGTTTGCATAAGAGTGATGGCTTCGTCACGGTATTGTTCTAATTCAGCTTGTCCCTCAGCGTTCAAGAACTGGAAGTGCTTGTACAATCGGCCGCCACCTGACTTTTTAGGATTGAAGATTCGCAATGTGGGTAGCACATCTTGTGAAAAACGATTGTATATCAGCTCATTAATCCACGTGGCTACTTCAGCAGGCTTGATATAGTTAGCTGGGTCTAAATGGTGCCAGCCATTCAAGCGGTAGATTTCTGAGAAGAAAGGAACAGACTTAGGAAATCGGGGCGCATAAGGCTGACGCTTCGATGCAATCAGGGCCTTTAAGGAGCCGAGTGAAGTAGTGCCGCCGCCAAGCAGTTCAATGACCTCTTGGTCACGTTGCTTTTTGAGTTCAAGCTTTTCTCGCCCAAGGTCCTCGGTTTGTTGTAGGAGCAAGCCGGAGAGCAGAGAGCGTTCTAACTTTTGCTCTTGACTTATCTCAATGTGGTGGAGATTTTCAATAGGGAAACCAGGCGAAGCTGGACTCTCCTGCTCTTTGGTAGGCAGGTCTGTTTTTTTAGCTTTCTTCATAAGAACTACGCGTACACTTTGAGTTTAACCTTCTGGACCTTTTCTTCTACCATTTCTGCCCATGACAGGTCATATCGATGAGTTCTACTGCACGACTAACGTCAGGAGACTTGGCACGCGCTAATGCCCAAGCTGTTCTATTATTTGACCCGAATGCCGCAAAAACATAAGGGAAGCTACTATGGACGTGGTTTTCCGCCGCAAATTCAGCGACGTATTCCGCATCATTAATGAAGCGTTTTACTTGTTCGGTTTTCTCTTGGGAGAACAAATACCCCCGCGCAAAATCATCTGCTTCCTTTTCGCGCTCTCTAACTGATAATTGCTCATTGGAGTCATCAGTTAAGTGGTATTTATTAATCTTTATTTCTTCCCAATCAAAGAGAACATGATATAACTCATGGATTAAGGCAAACCATACGGTAGAATAGAAGCCAACGTAATTAGTAAGTGCAATACATGGCTTGCTATTGACACTGAATGTTGCACCTCGCAATTGTAGTGTCTGTAATGATTGCTGAAAAATGACTGTAATACCAACCTTATAAAGCTGTTTCACTACATCTACCAGACCCATATCTACGTTTGTAGTATACCAGCGTAGCTGAGGAACAAGTTTGATAAGTTCATCCCGACTGTATGGGTAAGGATTATCAATTTCTTTGAATGCAACCTTTGCGGCGTTAACCCAATAGGCACGGGTTAGGTCATTCTCTGCTTTAAAATTCCCCGAGCTAAAAGCAATGTCTACATTAGGCTTTCTGTACTCAAATATAGATTTCAGGCCTAGTCTAGCAGTTAACCGTTGTTCTATGTGAGCAAAATCGGTGATGTTATCAATCAAGCCAGATTTGCGCAGTACAGCCAAATTAAAATTTTCTTTAATAAAGTTGATTCTGTCAGGGGTAATCGTATCTGTAGGAAAATGTTCTTCTACTGTGTCTAGATATAGTTTGACTACTTGCTCTTTAGGTAGTTGTAAGAAGTTAGCTAGCTTAGCAAGGTTGGTAATGTCAACTAATTTTTGTGTCCCGCTTAAAATCCCCTTCAGTGTACGAGGCTGAATGTCAATTATTTTGCATGCGTTCGTTAGAGCCATCTCTAGTTCTAGAAGCTTTTTATCGAAAAGCGTCTGAAGTGTCTGCTTGTCCGGCTTCATGAGCCCGTTAAGCAGAGCGTCTATATCGCTGAACTTGTCAATCATAGGTGGTAGCAGCGAGAAAAATGCGTCGTTGCATTAGCAAATATATCGTACAAAACTCTAAAAAAGCACTTTTGACAAAAAAAATGCACGGATGCATTGAATTTACGTGAGACGCAGTGATGAGGTTTGCAATGTATAAAGGCCACTATAATTTATTGGACTGCATAAGAAGGCGTTGCACACCCATTGGATGGAATACCTTCCCGTACCGAGTGCGGTAACCCGATTGGTTGAGTTGCTCGGCAATAGCCCGCAACGTTGCCCCCGTGGCCCGCAACAATGTAGCCAGCTGCGCTGCCTGTCGGTTATTTAAATTCGCTCGCGCATTCTGGGTCATGGCCACCCAGGATTTCTCGCGCGCGGCTTGAGTCAAATTAGCTGGGGTACCTAGCTGCGCCCCGCGGGCCTTCTTGACCGCCAGGGCATCGCGCGTGCGAGTGGAAATTGCCGACGCCTCCTTCTGGGCCACGGCCGCCATAACGTGGAGGGTAAACTCATCAGCTGCGGGCAAGTCGACGGCTTGAAAGCGCACCCGACTTTCCATGAGCGTAGCCAGAAAGGCGACGTTACGGGCGAGGCGGTCCAACTTCGCTACCAGCAGCACTGCCCCCTCCTGCTGGGCCCGGGCAATCGCCGTGGCTAACTGAGGCCGCTCGTTTTTCTTGCCCGACTCGACTTCGGTGAACGTGGCCACCAGCTGGGCGTCGCCGCGCAGGAAGTTTTGCACGGCTGCCTGCTGGGCTTCGAGGCCGAGGCCAGACTGGCCTTGGCGGGCGGTACTC
>NZ_CP053905.1 GCF_013256425.1 Hymenobacter sp. BRD67 | reverse complement strand
GGGCCGCTATTCCTTCCAACTGCCCGCCGACGTGCTGGTCAATGGCCTGCGGCCGCTGAGGCCCTTACCGTAATTCTTTGTCCAGTTACTAACGCAACCCCGTGTAGGGCTTCATAGCGAAGAGTAGCTTTGAATGTTCTGCCAGCCACTCAACTCATTTTGGTGCAGTATAAAGGGTATTAGACCTTATTGATGAAGTACGGACAGCTTAGAATAATGGTATAAAATAGCAGAAAAGTGCAATCCCGGTTTTTTACCTTTTTGGACTTTGTTATTTGTTGTTTCTTCGCTTCGTTGTGCCGATTGGTACACCCTGCCGAGTCCTAAAAGCCTTCGCCTGGGCGGCGAACTAAATAGTAGTGATTAACAAGGTTAGTTGAAAAGAACCTACTAGTATACTATTAAGGAGTAAACGGCCATAAGCTAAGGTTTGGACAGGTAAAAGCTAAGTTTTGGACAGGTGTCTTAAGTGTAAAAGCTAAGGTTTAGACAGGTATTGCGTCTTAAAAGCTAAGGTTTGGACAGGTAAAAAGTAAGTTTTGGACAGGTGGTTATCCACATTACCAATTGACCATTCATTGGGGAAATTCTGGTAGGCGGCCTGAATAAAGTAAGTTTTGGACAGTTACCAGACTGGTGCCTAAGCTTCCCTCGAAACTACGGTTCCAGTGAGCTGGCCGAATAAAGTAAGGTCTGGACAGGTAGCCACGGGTACTGTCTGGTCGGTATTTTAGCGAGCGCTCAGTGGCTGAGTCCCGCAAAAGGTAAGGTGGCCGGAACAGCATCTTAGCTTTTTAGCAAATTCGTCTTACCTTGCGTAGCTTTCCCGCCCCTGCTAGCTACGTAACCTCATGGCTGACAAACGCATCTCCCGCTCCCCTTCCACCCCGATGCTGGAGCTTGACCTCAAGTACGAGCCCGAATTTCGGGGCGAAGTCAAGCAGCACTGGAACGTGACGTTTGCCCACCAGAAGAAGATTTCGGTGTACGGCAAGCGCATCATGGCGCGGGTCATCGACCAGATTCGCGACAACGACTACCAGCTACGCGACTTCTACCAGCTGCACATTTCATCGATTCTGGAAGGCACCGACATCGACCCGGAAACGGCCTACTCCAAAATCAAGGGCGCGCTCTACGAGCTGGCCGACGTGAAGTGGGAGTTTGAGAGCATCGACCATAAGGAATGGTACTTCCGGCACCTGCTCGATACTACCCGCGAGCAGCGCGTGGGCTATAAGGATGGCATCATCACCATTCTGCTCAATCCGCAGCTGGCCCCTACCTGGTGAAGGCCGCCCACTACAGCAAATTTCCGCTGCACGGCTACATGAACCTGAAAAGCTGGTACAGTATGCGGTTCTTTGAGATTCTGGCCGCCTGGCAGGATAAGGGCTACTGGGAGGTGCCGGTGGATGAGTATCGCCAGTACATGGACTGCTGGCACGAGTACGATAAGCGCGGGCAGATTAAGAAAAATAAGGCTGGCAAGCCGCTCCTCAAGTACGCCAATACCATGCTGCTCATTGCTAACACGATGAAGGAGCCGGAAAAGGAGTTGGCCGGTACCGATTTCGAGTTCACCTTCACCCCCATCTACGAAACCAGCCGGCCCACGCGGGGCCGCAAGAAGATTATCCGGTTTCGGTTTGAACTGAAAAAGGGGCCGGTACTGAAGGATATTCCGGCCTCCTGGCTGGAACACGCCGACACGGGCAGCATCATCGTGCGGCTGCGGGAATGGAAGGTGACGGATGCCAACATCGTCAAGTACGCGCCCATTCTCAAGCAGGAAGGGGCCTTAGAGCTACTCAAGGCCTGGGAGGCCAAGAACCGCTCGAACCGGCACATCGACGACAAGCTACGCTACTGCAACGCGGCCTTCGTGCGGGCCGGCAAGCAGGCGCTGGAAGATGCCAGGCAGGCTAAAATCGACGCGAAGAACGAGGCCGCAGAGGCCAAGCTAATAGTGCAGCAGGCGCTGAATCTATAAAAAGTATCTATCGTGGTCTGAGTATGTCTCCTGCTGCCTCTACTGGCCTTCTTATAGCAGCGGGGGGATAAAATTACGCTAAGCCGTTTTCGGCCGCCTGGGTTAGTGAGTCAGCGTTGCTGACAGATACTTGGCCTTGATTAAAGGTTGGTTTAAAAGTCGCATTTGGCCAGCGGACGCGCCAGACAAGGCGAAGAGACTAGCCACCAGTTGACCTTCTGCCAGCTCCGTCTCATACGAAGGCAGCCGTTGTCCCGGGCGGGACAACGGCTGCTCCGGCTACTCTAATTAGGAGGCGGGCTTATTCCACCGTCAGGCGCAGGGCCTGGGGGCCGGCACGCACCACGTACACGCCGCGGGCTACCCCGGCGGGCAGGGCCAGCACGGCCGTGCCCGCCGCATCGGCCGGGGCCGTGGCTACTACCCGGCCCAGGGCATCGAGCACCGTCACCACCACGCCGGGGCGGCCCCGTGAGGGTGGCGGCCCCGCCGGGGGCTGGGTTGGGAAACAAGCTCAGGCTGGTGGCCGCGCCCGTCGGCTGCACCGCCCGCAGGGGGGAGTAGTGGGCCGTGCCATCCAGGTCTACCTGCCGCAGGCGGTAGTAGAGCACGGCGGGGCCGGCCGGCAGCCGGGCATCGAGCAGCTCGTAGCGGCGGACGGTGCTGCTGCTGCCGGCGGCGGCGACGGTGCCGATGCGCTCCCAGGCCACGCCGTCGGGGCTGCGCTCCCCCTCGAAGCGGGCGCTGCTCAGCTCCGAGGCGGTGGCCCAGCGCAGGCGGGCCCCCGCGCCCTCGGCCACGGCCGTGAACGTGAGCAGCTCCACTGGTAACGGGGCGGCGCTGCCGGTGAGGTAGAACTCGGAGAAGTGGTCGGCCACGCTGACCTGGGCCATGAACCAGGCCACCCCATTGCCGGGGGTACTGGCCGGGGCCGCCAGGCTGCGGAACTCCCCGCCCGCAAAGTCGTCGTTGCCCAGTGTGCAGTCCTCGCTAGCCCCGCTGTACTGCGTAGCCTTGAGGTTACTCAGCGTGGCGGTGCCGTCGGCCGCTTGCAGGCGGGCCAGCTCGCTAGTCAGGCCGTAGAAGCGCAGCTGCACCGTGCGGCCCGCGAACGGCCCGCCGCTGGCCGTCAGGTGCCAGTTGCGGTCGAGGTAGGGGTGGCCGCGCCCGTCCTGGCGCACGGGGCTGGCCGGGTCGGCCCGCAGCACGTCGGCGGCGAAGCTCCCCAGGCTGGCCCCGGTGTAGTTGTAGGCCAGCACCACCTGGCCGGTGCTGCTCAGTAGGTAATGCCACGCCCCGTCGGCCACGGTGGCGGTGGCGGGCAGGGCGGGGGCGCAGGTGGCGAGGGGGCCGCCGTCGTACACGCTGAGCACGGTGAACGCCGGGCTGCTGGCGCTGGCGCTGCTGCCGCCGGCCGTGCCCACCACCACGGCGCTGCTGCCCGCCGGGGCCGTGGCCGGCACCACGGCCGTGAGCGAGGTCGGGGAGGTGTAGGTGACGCTGGTGGCCGCCACGCCGCCGAAGCTGACGGTGCTGGTGCTGGTGAAGCCCGTGCCGGTGAGCACCACGGGCAGCCCCGGCAGCTCGGCCCCCGGGCTCAGGGCCGTGAGGCCGGGCGGCGGCACGACGGTGAATGCCGCGCTGCTGGCCGAGCCGCAGCCCGCCGTCACCGTGACGGTGCCCGTGGCCCCGGCCCCGGCCGGCACCACGAACGAGAAGCCCGTATCGGTGAGGCCCGTTACGCTGGCCAGGGCATCGACCCCGTTCACGCTCAGGGCGGTGAGGCCGGCCAGGCCCGTGCCCGTCACGGCCACGGTGCTGCCCACGGCGGCGCTGCTGGGCGCGAAGCTGAGCAGGCTCACCGGGTTGTAGACCCGCACCGGGCTGGGGCGCTGGGTCGTGCTGCCGTCGCCCACCTGGCCGCTGCCGTTTTCGCCCCACGCCCACACGGCGCGGCAGCTTTGCTCGCCCGCCGCGTGGTAGCCGCCCGCCGCCGCGCTCGCCCAGCTGGTGCCCGTGCCCACCTGCGCCGGGCTGGTTTGCCTGGTATAGTTGCCCTGCCCCAGCTGGCCGAAGCCGTTGAAGCCCCACGCCCAAAGGGTGCCGTCGGCCCGCACGGCCACCGTGTGGTAGCCCCCTGCCGCCGCGCTGGCCCAGCTGGTGGCCGTGCCCACCTGCGTCGGGCCGGGCTGGGTAGTGGTGGTGCCCAGCCCCAGCTGGCCGTAGTAGTTGTTGCCCCACGCCCAGAGGCTGCCATCGGCCTGCGTGGCTACCGTGTGGAGGTTGCCCGCCGCTGCGCTTACCCAGCTCGTGGCCGCGCCTACCTGCGTGGGGCTGGTCACGCCGCCGGCATAGCTGCCCAGCCCCAGCTGGCCGTAGTAGTTGTCGCCCCAGACCCAGAGGGTGCCGTCGGCCTGCACGGCCAGCGAGTGGAGGTTGCCCGCTGCCGCACTTACCCAACTCGTGGCCGCGCCCACCTGCGTCGGGCTGGGCTGGCTGTCATACGTGCCCTGCCCCAGCTGGCCGTAGTCGTTGTTGCCCCAGGCCCAGAGGGTGCCGTCGGCCCGCACCGCCAGCGTGTGGTAGCCGCCCGCCGCCGCGCTGGCCCAGGTGGTGGCCGTACCTATCTGCGTCGGGCTGGTCGGGCTGGTCGTAGTGCCCAATCCCAGCTGGCCGGCGTCGTTGTTGCCCCAGGCCCAGAGGGTGCCGTCGGCCCGCACCGCCACGGTGTGGGAGGTGCCCGCCGCCGCGCTCACCCAGGTGGTAGCCGTGCCTACCCGCTGCGGGCTGGTTTGGTCACTGGTGCTGCCCAGCCCCAGCTGGCCGGCGTCGTTGCGGCCCCAGGCCCAGAGGCTGCCGTCGGCCCGCACGGCCACCGTGTGGTAGCCGCCCACAGCCAGCGACGTGGCCCGGCTGAACAGCACCGGCCCGACCAGGCTCGTGCCGGTCGTGGTGGTTGCCAGCACCGGCCCGCTTTGCGCCCCGGCCGGCACCACCACGCCCGTAATCTGGGTGCCCGCCGCGTTCACCGTGAAGCCGCTCGTAACCGTCTTCACCCCCCCGCCCCGGCAAAGGCGATGCTCGTGGTGTTCGTCAGGCCGGTGCCCGTCAAGCTCACTACCGTGCCCGGCACCCCGATGAAGGGACTCACCGCCGTGAGCGTCGGCACCACCACGAAGGCGGTGCTGCTGGCCGAGCCGCAGCCCGTCGTCACCGTGACGGTGCCCGTGGCCGTGGCCCCGGCCGGCACCACGAACGAGAAGCCCCGGCGGTGTTGTTCGTCACGCTGGCCAGGGCATTAATCCCGTTCACGCTCAGGGCGGTGACACCCGCCAGGCCCGTGCCCGTCACGGCCACGGTGCTGCCAATGCCCGCGCGGCTGGGCGCGAAGCCGAACAGCGCGATGGGGCCCAGCACCTGCACCGGGCTGGGGCGCTGGGTCGTGCTGCCGTCGCCCACCTGGCCGCTGCTGTTGTCGCCCCACCCCCACACGACGCGGCAGCTTTGCTCGCCCGCCGAGTGGAAGCCGCCCGCCGCCGCACTCACCCAACTGGTGGCCGTGCCCACCCGCTGCGGGCTGGTCTGAAGCGTTGTATTGCCCAGCCCCAGCTGGCCGTAGTAGTTGTCGCCCCACGCCCAGAGGGTGCCATCGGCCTGCACGGCCACCGTGTGGTAAACGCCCGCCGCCGCGCTCACCCAGCTCGTGGCCGTGCCCACCCGCTGCGGGCTGGTCTGAAGCGTTGTATTGCCCAGCCCCAGCTGGCCGTCGGCGTTGCTGCCCCACACCCAGAGGGTGCCGTTGGCCTGCACGGCCAGCGAGTGGAGGTTGCCCGCCGCCACGTTGGTCCAGTTCGTGGCCGTGCCTACCCGCTGCGGGCTGGTTTGGTCACTGGTGCTGCCCAGCCCCAGCTGGCCGGCGTCGTTGCGGCCCCAGGCCCAGAGGCTGCCGTCGGCCCGCACCGCCAGCGTGTGGGTGATGCCCGCCGCCACGCTGGTCCAGTTCGTGGCCGTGCCTACCCGCTGCGGGCTGGTTTGGTCACTGGTGCTGCCCAGCCCCAGCTGGCCGGCGTCGTTGCGGCCCCAGGCCCAGAGGCTGCCGTCGGCCCGCACGGCCACCGTGTGGTAGCCGCCCACAGCCAGCGACGTGGCCCGGCTGAACAGCACCGACCCGACTAGGCTGGTTCCCAGCGGCGTGGTTGCCAGCACCGGCCCGCTGCGCGCCCCGGCCGGCACCACCACGCCCGTAATCTGGGTGCCCGCCGCGTTCACCGTGAAGCCGCTCGTGACCGTCTTTACCCCCGCCGCCCCGGTAAAGGTGATGCTGGTGGTGTTCGTCAGGCCGGTGCCCGTCAAGCTCACTACCGTGCCCGGCACCCCGATAAAGGGACTCACCGCCGTGAGCACGGGCGCCACCAGCTGGGTGAAGCTGGTGGTAGCCGAGGGCAGGGTATACTGTGCGAAGCCAAGCGCGGGCTGGAAGCGGCCCACCTCCCGGCCGTTGAGCAGCACCCGCACCACCTGGTCGGCGGAGGCGCTATTGCGCTGCGCCCCATACAGGCGCACCCGGTAGCTGCCGGCTACCAGGGCCGTGGACAGCACCTGGCTGAATAAGCCGCTGTTGTAGTTGGCGCTGTAGTGAGGTGGTCGGGTAAGAGTGGACACGGCGAAAGTAACTTTCCCTTGTCATGGAAGCAGAAAAACCAGCCGGCAAACGGCCGAGAACCAAGTACGATGCGGCCTTTCGAGCCGAGGCGGTCCGCCGTGTAACGCAGGACGGCCAAGCAGCCACACGGGTCGCGCAGGCGCTGGGCATGAGCGAAGCTTTGCTGGGGCGCTGGGTGCGTGCCGCGCGGGCGCAAGCGGCCCGTCCCGCTGGCAGCGAGACCTTGGAACAAGAAAACAAGCACTTGCGGGCGCAGCTGGCCCGCGCCGAAACGGAGCGCGATATTTTAAAAAAAGCGCTGACCATCTTTTCGCAACCGACGGGCCGATGAAACGCTTCGCTTTCATTGCCTTGCACGCTACCTGTTGGCCTGTGCAGCAGCAATGCCAGATACTGGGTGTCAGTACCAGCGGCTACTACGCCTGGCGCAAGCGCCGGTCGGCAGCGGTAGTCGAGCAAGCGCCGCCCGCTTGGCAACTAGCGGCCCAGCGCGTGTTTACGACCCATGCCGGACGTTATGGCCAACGCCGACTACGCGCCCAGTTGCGGCGCGAGGGCCACGCCGTGGGGCGGCAGCGTTTACGCGGCTGGCTCAGCGCCAGTGGGTTGTACGCCCTTTGCACCCGGAGCAGCACGCGGCCGCCGCGTACCACTCAGGCAGACCCACAGGCTATCGCTGCCGCTAACAAACTAGCCACCTGGCCCGCCGCTACCACCCCCAACCAAATCTGGGTCGGCGACATCACCTACCTGGCCCTGGCTACGGGGCAGTGGGCGTATCTAGCTTGCTGGCGCGACGCTTTTTCCCGGCGCGTAGTGGGCTGGCACGTGAGTGAATCGTTGCATACGGACTTGATTCTGACGGCTTTTAACCGGGCCGTTGCGGTCTGCCAGCCCCCACCCGGTCTACTGGTGCACGCCGACCGCGGCAGCCAGTACACCAGCGAAGCCTTTACTACTCTGCTCGACCGCACCCAAGCCATTGCCAGCCTAAGCCGGCCCGGCAACCCCTATGATAACGCCTTGGCGGAGAGCGGCTGGAGTACGCTCAAAACCGAGTTGCTGCCACGTGGGGCCTGCTTTGCCGACCTGGAAGAAGCCCGTTTAGAGCTGGCTGAGTACCTCGACCACTACTATAACACCCAACGCCTGCATTCTGCCTTGGGCTACTGTACCCCACTCGAAGTCGAACTTCACTACCTTTTCAACCTACCTTAGTCTTGTGTCCACTCTTACCCGACCACCTCATTAAACCGGATGGCTTTCTGTGCTCGGTCCTGCTGGATGCCCACGACCGGGGGCACTGGTCGGCCGTGCGCGTGGACTTTGCCCAGGTCTGGCAGGTGCTGCACAGCCTTTCGCCCCAGATGGACCTGGAAGCAGTAGCAGAAGCCGGGGGCCTGCTCTACGATGCGCCCGAGGTATTGAGCGCCTACGCCCGACAGGGCCGGCCGGCTTAGCCTACCCCGATGGAAGAACTGCTTAACCCCCGGCACCCCCTCGACAAGTACCACCAGCCGCAGCTGGAATTTCTCGCGGCCCTCCCCGAATCTGAGCGGGCGGAGCACGCCCGGCTGTTTCGGCTGGGCAATGCTACCTACCGCTACCAGCAGCAGGCACAGGGCGAGGTCACGGAGGAGGATTTTCACCACTGGCTCGCCGGCCTGCCCGAAAAGCTGCGGGTAGTCATGGAGCGCGACGGCTTCGAGGCCAGCAAGCACAGCTGGCCGCTGCGACGACACGCCTTGGAGCGCCGCGACCTGGGGCAGGATGCTTTTCTGCAAGCCATTCTATCGCCGGAAGACTGGGCATATCACCAGCAGGTAGCCCACGAGCACTAAAATACCTATCCAGCGGCAGTTTTTCCTTTTGTTCGCGGCCCCTTGCTCCAAAAATAAAAGCGTCCCGGTTTATACCGAGGCGCTTTCGTTGGGGCTCAAGCGAGGCACTACTTGCCCCTTGCCTTGCGCCGGGCGGCCATGATGCTACCGGCGAGCGGGGCCAGCATCGTAGCGCCGCTGAACAAAGCCAAATCCAGCATTCGGGGCCGGGCACCGTATATTTTTTGCAGCTCTTTGAACAGCCTGACTCCCTGCCTGGGGTCGGCATTCAGCCAGTGGGCCACGTCGGCGGCGGTCACCTCCTGGCCACCGACGAGGACTTCCATGCTCGGGCTCAGGTCCGGCAGCGGGGCCTCGGCGGGCTGCTCGCGCAGGCTGACGAAAACGGCGTGCTCGCCCTGGGGGCTGGGGTCGGTGGTTACCCACGTATCCGTGGCGGCGCTGCCGTACTCCTTTACCCAGGTGGCGGTATAGTGCCCGGTGGCCGCGCTGCTGCCGGCCTGCCGGCTGGCCTCGGCAATGAGCGGTGGGTTAAGAAAGAACTCGTAACCCGCCGGAAACTGGTACAAAAGCAGGTGCTGGCTGCTCAGGCGCAGCTCGCCCAGCAGGTTGCGGCACGCGCCGCCCATCCACACGGCCTGCACCTGGCCATTGAGGCCCGAAAATTCCCGGATGGGCGCGGCCGTGGCGGCAGTGCGGGTGCTCATGTGCACGTAGGCCCCGACGCGAAAGCCTTGCTCAGCCGCTTTAGCGGCTAGCTGCTGGGGGTGAGACAAGCCATAGCGAAAAAACAAAAGGGGAAAAAGATGAGAAAACGGGCCGTTGGGGCTAGGCAGCGATTGCCGGCGCGGCCGTGGTGTGGGCCTCGCTCATGGGGTGGTGGCTGCCCCTGGCTTCTTCGTAGAAGTAGTGCCACTGCGTCTGGCCGTAGTTCAGGCGCTCTTTGTACAAGGCCAGCCCGCTGACCGTGTTAGTCGTGTGCCCGCCGTAAAAGCGAACCTGGTGGCCCACCAGAAACCGGGGCGCGGGGTGCGGCTGGCCGGTGCTCACGTAAGCGAGCTGGCCCACGAGGCTGCCCACGGCCTGCCCGCGCCAGCGTAGCTCGTTCACCGGGCCGGCTTCGGCCCGCTGCTTCAGGTATTCGACTTCCCGCGCCTGGTCGCGCAGGCCGATGGTGGCCGCAAGCAGAGTAATGGCCTGCTCAGCGGTTTCAGCAAAATATATCCGGTCACCCTCCCCCGGCAGCAGCACCTCAAACTGGCCGCTCAGCAACTGCTGGGTGTGCGGGTTGACGTAGTTAAAGCCCTGGTGCGTGGGCAGGGAAAGCAGCTCATACTGGCCCGCGTCGTCGCTGTGGCGGTTATTTACCTCAATGGCGTAGTGGTAGCCGTTCCAATAAATGGCGGTCACCAGGCCCTGCACGTCGCGATAGCGCGTACTGCGCACGGTAGCCCCGATGGCAAGGCGGCCGGCGCGGGTTTCTATAGCGGGAAGGTTCGGCAGCATAGAGCTGAATTTTTGCAATTGTAAAATTGAGGGTTATGCGGCCTGCTGGTGGGTGTGCAGCGCGGGCTGCTCCGGCAGCACGGCGCGGGTCGGGCTTGGTCGGAATGCGGCCCGGATAGCTTCGGCGCGGCTCCCGGCGGTGCCGGCGCGGCGGCTGGTGGCGGCCCCGTGCCCCTGGCGTACCTCCCACGCCCACCGGCTACCCTGCCGGCGGACGTGGGCGCGGAATGACAGCATCGGCTAGTCGTGCTGCTCGTTCTGCGGGTGCTCCGGGTGCTGCTCGTGGCCCTGGTTTTCGTCGGTTAGCTCATCGCCTGCCTGGGGCGGGTAGTCAGGTATCCAGTCGGTAGATGCGGGCGGGATTTCTACCACCTCGGGCACCTGGTCCGGCGCGTGGGGGCCTGGGTGGTAGGGTTCCAGCTCGCGGCCAAAAAAGTGGCCCAGCGTTACGCCGTGGGCCTGCAAGCGGGCGGGCATCTGGTTCGGCTGACAGATTACGCCGGCGTAGCCCTCGGCATGAAAGTAGGCTTTCACCTCGGCCGGGCCGTAGCTGTTCATGTAGATGTGAACTCGGGTGCCGATGGCCGGTACCTCGCCGCTGCCCGACCATCGGAGGCCGGCCGGCAGGCCGGCGCGGGTAGGAAACCCTACCCACTGTGGGCACTGGTCGGGGTCACCTACCCAATCGAGGGGACCAATCTGGGGCTGCTGCGGGGCGGGAGTGGGAGTTATCATAGCTGATTTTGCAATTGTAAAAAGTGAAGTGGGCGGCTACTGGCCCTCGTTGTCCGGCTGCAAGTGGTACTGGCGCAAGCCCTCGGGCATTCGCTCATAAGCCAGCACGTAGGTAAAGAGGCCCAGCCCGGCGAACAGAATCAGCAGGTCGCCTTTTTCGTTGCCCCACTGCGAGTAGTGCAGCCCGTCCGGGCTACTCACCCCGCCCCGCCCACTTGGGCGAAGCTGGCCGGCACATCAACCTGCCCCAGGCAGGTGGTGATGGTGATAAAGTGGCTGTGCTGGATATTCTCCTGGGCCAGCTTAATAGCCTGGTCAGGGGTCAGGGTGCGGGGTTGGGTCGGCATGGCAGCGGGGTAAAAAGGGAGTGGAAAAATGCTAAGCCACCAGGGCCAGTTGGCTGCCGAACACGCACCCGGCGCGGGGGCCGGCCGGGCGGCGGGCGCGCTTCACCGGCTGCTGCGCCTCGACCACTAGGCCCAAAAAGCCGGCGGCGTGGCAATAGGCTTTCACCTGGGCCGGCTCGGGGTGGCCCTCGCGGCTCACTGTAACCGTAGCCCCCACCGGCGGCACATGGCCCTGGCCCGACCAATGCAGCCCACCGGGCAGCATCGTCAGCCGGGGCGCGGCCTCAAATTCGGGCGTAGGCGCTAGTAGCTGCTGGCGGGCATCTTCGCGGGCCTGTGCAGCGACTTCCCACGCGGCGGCAGCGGCTTCCTTTTGGGCGGTGGCGGTGGCCCGCAGGCGCGCTAAGCGGGCGGCGGGAATGCTACGGGCGGGGCGGGTGGTTTTAATGGCTTTCATGAGGCAGGGCTGGTAAGGAGTAGTGAAAAAAGAGACTAAAACCACGGGTGGGCTTCCCACTCAGCAAGGGCGGCGGCAGTTACTGAGGAAGGCGTTTGGTCGGCTTCGTCGGCGGGGTCGTAACGGTCGGCCAGCACTTCACCGGGGGCCAAATCGCACAAGTCAAAATTCATAGCTAAGCGGCTGTTTATTTGCTGGTTGCTTATACATATTAAACGAAATTGCGCCCTTAAAGTTGCATAAATTACAACTTTATTTAAGCATTTTTTACATCTTTTTATTGACGTTAGGAGTGGATTTTTTCCCTCTTGTCGACAGTTTTACAATTGCAAAACCTTCCGCTGGTTCGCCAGGCGCTGGGTCCGACCGGATGCCTCCGGCCGGACTGTGGCCCTTTCCCTACTCGGGGGCCTCGGTTGGCTCGGCGGCCTCGCCGGCTTCGTAGCTGGGCACTATGCCGAGAATGTGGTTGGCGGCCTTCTGGGCCTGGCTGGCGGCCGAAATAATCAGGCGCTTGTCGTTGCGCAGGGCTTGCAGCCAGTTGGCGATATAGCTGGCGCTGCCGGGCAGGGTCAGCGCCATATCCAAGCCGGCGGCATTCCCCAAAAACGCGGCCCCTAGCTCGGCCACTAATTCTTCTTTGGCGTAGCTCTCGCTCCCGAAAGAGGCTTTTTCAGTCAGCGTAGCCCGGTCGAGGCGCTTGCTGTGGCCGGTGCTGTGGGCCAGTTCGTGGAAGGTGGTCAGGTAGAAATCTTCGGCCGTGTGGAAGTTGCTGGCCTCGGGCACGTTTACTAGGTCGGTGCTGGTGCGGTAGTAGGCTTCGCTGCCGCCGTAGGTGATGCGGGGCCGCCCACGTAGCCGGCCAGCACCTGCTCGGCGGCCTGCTGGGGCGTGTGCGCCCGGCTGGGCAGTTCGGGCAATTTCCATTCTACTCCGCCAATCTGCGAAATATTGAAGACGGTCGAATACTGCAAGATGGCCACCTTCTTCTCCTGGCCTTTGGCATCCTCCTTCTTGCCCACTTTGTAGAATACAACCGGCATCCCCTTCTCGCCCTTGCGCACGCAGCCCCCCAACTCGCGGGCCTGGTTGAAGGTCAGGTAATACGGATGCTCGTGTTGCAGCATCCCCAGCAGAAAGGCGTTGATGCCCTGGTAGGCGTGCTTGCTCCGGTAGTTGCGGGGGGCACCGTGGGCGGCGTTCCAGCCCTGCTTCCAGGGTGTAACCCCGTTTTCTAAAGCCAAAATAATGCGGTTGGTAATCACTTCGTAAACGTCAGTACGGGGGGCGAAGGGGGCGGCGCTTTTCATGAGATAAAGGATTGGTTTAGTGATTGCTGCTTATACCATTTAAACGCAAACCGACCTCTTAATGTTGCATAAATTACAACATTATTTAAGTAGTTTTTACATATTTATTTTGGCACGAAAGGTGCATTTTTCCCTTTTGTTCCCTTTGTTTGGTTGGGGTCGTTGCTGCACTAACTAACGGCTCCCTTTTGCGCTTTCAGCTTTTGAGGTGTTTTCTTTTGGTTCGCGGTAAGGATGGTAAGGGAACTACCAGCGGGAGTTGTGCGCAGCACCGGAGCGCAGCGGAGCCCTGCACAGCCTAGCCACTCGCCACAATAGACAAAATCCTACTAATGCTTAGCGTAACTTGTTACCCTATTTTGATGAGAACCTTTAAAACGTTATGCGCTCAACTTTTGCTTCCTACCAGCCCAGTCAGTTTGCCCTAGATGTATCGAATCTTGGGCTTACAACTGCACCCGGTACGCAGCATATTAAACCCGATGTGCTTCCTGCATTCGTGCATGAATACTGTCATTACCTACAAGATGTAACCACTATATCAGGCATTTTTGGATTTTACCTCTGGATGTATGATGTCGTTGGACTAACCCAGCTGTTTTCTCAGGGCGAGAGTGAGATTAAATACATTCCTCTTGACTCATCTTATGGGGAAATGAGGTCGTTTTACCTCATTTACTGCGGCACTGGGCAACTTGAGTTAAACTTGCCCATTGACCAAGCACAGATTGAGAAGATTGAATTTGCGATAGAGTTGGTACCGCTAAAAAGTGGTACTAGGGAGATTGCTCGCAACACTATTATTTTCAAAAGCAAGCTTGCCCCTGAATACCATTTCGGGCTGATGCCACTACAGGAAACTCATTCCTTTTATGCCCAGCAATACAGGGAGTCATTAATGCCCGGTGCACCATTTCAGGTGCCTACCTCATCTCTGATGACGTTGCCATATCATTTAGGTGACCTCCTATTTGCACACCACGGGATTCAGGCCGATACCGCCACAAAATTTTTACTGACTGGATTGGCACTTGATTCTATCCAGGCCCCTACGGTTTTTTTAAAAACGCTGGAAGTGCTTGCTAACCGAGCTCTATCTTGGAAAACAGATAGCGTTTTAATAAAAGACACAGTCAATCAAGTAGATATTGAAAATTCTCACGATAAAGAGGACTTTCTAAGGGAAATGGTAGATGATATGTTTGCGTGGAGTCAAGATACTCAGCGCAAATATCTTGCGGCCGCCTTAAAATGGTATCTCAAGACTATCTTATTAGTTGATTCAGCAAAAGCTGAAACTCAAACTTCTTACTTTGATTCTTTGCTAGCGCACCCAGCCGGATTAGCGCGCATGGTTGCACAATTGCCGCCACCTATTCTGCTTGATAATGGAATAACAATGAGCTATTGGGATAAAGCCAATGCGAAGAAAGACCAACGATATGAGGAAGCGTTTCAGGCTGCTAGTACTATCCGAAGCCATTGGATGTTGTACAATTTGCTAACAGCTAGAACAGTTGATGAAATTAATAAAAAGTGTAGCTGTCCGCTATATGACGGGTGCGAATTCAGAGAGAAGATTAACCTAGACTATTACTGCAAAACTGCGCCTTGGCAAGTAGTAAAAGACAGTGGGGGAATTGTGTGCCCATATGGAATGGCGACCCATTCTTTTGGACTATGGCAGAATGAGTTAGAAGTAAGGATGGATGACTAACACACTAGTAAAGAGGTATTCATCTCGCGTCCAATTACCCGGCAGAAAGTAAGTAGTGATGAATCTCACAGCTGAGCAAATTGCTATTCTGGCCTTTCAAGGGCATCTGAAAATCAACGCGGTGGCGGGGAGTGGGAAAACCACTACGATGGTGGAGTACGCCCGCGCTCAACCCACCACGGCGCGTATCCTGTACTTGGCCTTCAATAAGACGGTAAGGCAGGAAGCTATTCGCAAGTTTCAGGGGGCCGGTCTGCCTAACGTAGTCGTGGAAACAGCCCACTCGTTGGCTTTCCGCTACGTGATGCGCGGCAGTCGGTATCAACTCAATAACAAAGGCTACCGGGCGCACGAACTAGTAGAATTGCTCAAGCTTCCTCCCGGCACTGGTAAAGAGCGACATCAGGAATTCGTGCTGGCCAACCACATTGCCAAGTTCGTAACCTACTTCTGCAACAGTGACCAGCGGCAGGTGCAGCAACTCGACTACCTGGCCACCGTGACCGACCCCAAAGCTCGCGAGTTTGTAACGCGGCACTATGCCACCATTGAGCGCAACTGCCGGGAACTACTGGCCCGCATGGACCGCGCCCAGATAGCCGTTACTCACGAATTCTATCTCAAGAAATTCCAACTCAGCCAACCCGTCCTGCCCGCCGATTTCATTCTGTTCGATGAAGGGCAGGATGCCTCGGGCGCGATGCTCGATATTTTCTACCGTCAGCCCGCCACCAAAGTCATCGTGGGCGATACTCACCAGCAGATTTACGGCTGGCGGCACGCGGTGAACTCGCTGGAAAAGACAGCCTATCCCAGCCTTCAACTCAGCACCAGCTTTCGCTTCGGAGCCCCCATCGCCGACCTGGCCTCGCGGGTGCTGGGGTGGAAAACGCAGCTCGGCGAAGGCCCCCAATTACTGGTTACGGGCGCGGGCAAGGGAGTGGACGAAACTACTACCCGCGCCGTCATCGGCCGCACGAATCTGGCGCTACTCCTCAAAGCCATTGAATACCTGAAGGAGCACCGGCAGGAGCTGCGCCGGGTATACTTCGAGGGCAACATCAACTCGTACACTTACGCTGGGGAAGGAGCCAGCCTGACCGATGTGCTGGCGCTCTACAACGGCCGCAGCGAGGCCATCAAAGACCCGTTGATGCGAAAGATGGCCAACTTGGAAGAGTTGGCCGACTACGCCGAGCAAACGGAAGACCATCAGTTGCTAATGCTCATTACCATTGTCGAAGACTATGGCAACGAGGTTATCGACCTGATAAAAGAATTGAAGCGCCTGCACGTCGCCGACGGAGCCCGCGACCAAGCTCAGCTGTATTTCTCCACCGTCCACCGCTGTAAGGGGCTGGAATATGACGAGGTACAGCTCACCCCGGATTTTATCACCCAGACGACCATCGACAAGCTGCAAGAAGAGTTTGCCCGGAAGCCTCCGGAAGCGGGGGTAAAAGCCAAGATATTCGAGGAAGTCAACCTGCTCTATGTAGCCCTGACGCGGGCTAAAGCCCGTGTGTATATACCCATCGACTGCCTACCGGCCGGCTTCCAACCTCACGTAGATGTACAGTCCACGCAGGGCACTGGGGGCACGGTACTCCTCAAAAAGCCAATAATTGTTTCCGTTCAGTCCCCGGCTTGGGGCTACTACGAGGCAACGCCAGTAGCCATCGACCCACGATTTGCTTCGTTGCAACAGAAGCTGGATGCCAGTAGTCGCTAGCCCACTGCTTAGCCCTATTTGTACAATAGTATGCTCTCTGGGGTATTTGCTACTTTCGGGTACTGTTTCCACCGTCATTTACCAACCGGACCATGACCTCAGCCAGTCAAGCCGCTTACCAGGCGCTGCGGGATTACCTGAACTCGCTGCTCAGCCCCACCCACTCCGACCAAGCGCTGGCCGAGGTGCCGGCGGCCCTGCGGCCAGGCCTGGAAGCCTTCATGCGCGGTAAAACGGAGTACCAGGACGAGGCCGGCCGGCGCATGATTTACGCCTACGACCTGGCCGCCTGGGCCAGCGACCTGATTCACGACGCGGGCCTACCCACTCCCCTGTCCCTGGCAACGCTGAATGTGGCCGAGTTGCAAGCGGCCACCCTGCGGCAGGCGGCAGGACGTGGGCCGAGCTTGAGCGCCTGACCCGGCAGGTGCAGCAGCTGCCGCCCACCCAGCAGCAAAACAGCCAGCAGCTAAGCCGGGTGCCGCGCCCCTAAGCGGAAATCGCTACCTTTGCTGGTACATGCGCCTGCTTGCCCTGTTTTTTGCCTGCTACTTCGCGTTTCTCTCGTGCCTCACCTGCACGGATGAGGCCCCCGTGTGCCAGGACCAGCAGCAGGCCACCATCAGCGCTTCGCACTCGGACTGCGGAGCCGGCACGCTAGGCGACTGGTGCTCGCCGCTCTGCCAGTGCCACTGCTGCGGCGGGGCCATTGTGCCGGCGGCCCTGGCCGCGCAGGTAGCCTATCCCCTGCCCACCGAGTGGGCAGCCAGCCCCCGCCACGCCCGCCTGGTCGTGGCCGCCCCCACGCGGGCACTCGGGGCCGTGTGGCAGCCGCCGCAGGCCTAGCCCTTCCCCCTTTTTCCTGCTGACCCCGCCGGGTGGCCGGGCGCTGCGTGCGCCCCGGCTGCCTCTTTCGTGCGTTTCGCACGGGTCGGGTCACGTCGCCGCCGCTCCCGCCCGCCAGGCCGGGGCCGCCGCGTCGCAGGGTTTCTCGGAAGCGTTAGACCTAACCCCAGCAACGGATGTTCGACCGGCTGATTCATTTTTCCATTCACAACAAGCTCATTATCGGGCTGCTGACCTTGGCCCTGGTGGCCTGGGGCGGCTACTCGCTCAGCCGCCTGCCGATTGACGCGCTGCCCGACATCACCAGCAACCAAGTGGTGGTGTACACCGTGGCCCCCTCGCTGGCCGCCCAGGAGATTGAGCGCCTGGTTTCCTTTCCCGTGGAGCAGGCGATGGCCACCATCCCCGGCCAGACCGAAATCCGCTCGTTTTCGCGCTTCGGCCTCTCGGTAGTCACCGTCGTGTTCGAGGACAAAACCGACATCTACTGGGCGCGCACCCAGGTATCGGAGCGGCTCAAGGAAGCCGAAAGCCAGATTCCGGCCGGCACCGGCCGCCCCGAGCTGGCCCCTCTCAGCACCGGCCTGGGCGAGGTGTACCAGTACCTGGTGCGCGCCAAGCCGGGCTACGAGAAGAAATATAACACCACGGAATTGCGCACCATTCAGGACTGGATTGTGCGCCGCCAGCTGCTGGGCACGCCCGGCGTGGCCGACGTGAGCAGCTTCGGCGGGCTGCTCAAGCAGTACGAAGTAGCCCTGGACCCCGAGCGCCTGCGCTCGCTGGGCGTGACGGTGAACGAGGTATACCAGGCCGTGGCCGCCAACAACCAGAACGCCGGCGGGGCCTACCTCGACCAGAACCCCACGGCCGCCTTCATCCGCACCGAAGGGCTGGCCACGAGCCCCGCCGACATCGGCAACATCGTCATCCGCAGCACGAGCACCGGCCTGCCCGTGCTGGTACGCGACGTGGCCGAGGTGCGCTACGGCGCGGCCGTGCGCTACGGGGCCATGACGCTCAACAACCAAGGCGAAGTAACCGGCGGGCTGGTGCTCATGCTCAAGGGAGCCAACGCCGCTGAGGTCATCAAGAACGTGAACACGCGCATGGCCACCATCCGCAAGACCCTGCCCGAGGGCGTGACCGTGGAGCCGTTCCTAGACCGCTCCAATCTCGTGGACCGCGCCATTCACACCGTCACCAAGAACCTGCTGGAAGGCGCGCTCATCGTGATTTTCGTGCTGGTGCTGTTCCTCGGCAACTGGCGGGCCGGGCTGGTGGTGGCCTCGGTCATTCCGCTGGCCATGCTGTTCGCCGTGAGTCTGATGCGTCTGTTCGGCGTGTCGGGCAATTTGATGAGCCTGGGGGCCATCGACTTTGGGCTGATTGTGGACGGGGCCGTGATTATCGTCGAGGCCATCATCCACCGCCTGCACGGCGGGCAGCTGCAAGTGCCCGGCAATCGGCTGAATACCGAGCAGATGAACGACGAAACCTACCACGCGGCCAGCAAAATCCGCTCGTCGGCGGCGTTCGGGGAAATCATCATTCTCATCGTGTACCTGCCGCTGCTGGCGCTGGCCGGCATAGAGGGCAAGATGTTCCGGCCGATGGCCGAAACGGTAGCCTTCGCCATTCTCGGGGCCTTTATACTGAGCCTGACTTACGTGCCGATGATGTCGGCGCTGGCACTGAGCCGGTCCACCGAGAATAAAAAGACGCTTTCCGACCGGATGATGGCCTTTTTCACCCGCGTCTACCACCCTTTATTGAAGGGGGCGCTGCGCCACCAAGCCGCCGTACTGCTCACGGCCGGTGGCTTGCTGGTCGGCGGCTTTTTCCTGTTTCGCACGCTCGGCGGCGAGTTCATTCCCACGCTCAGCGAAGGGGATTTTGCGGTCGAGATGCGGGTGCTCACCGGCTCATCGCTAAGCTACACCATCGCGCAGGCCCAGCAGGTTGGGGCCATCCTCAAAAAGCAGTTTCCCGAAGTGAAAGAGGTGGTGGCCAAAATTGGGGCGGGTGAGATTCCCACCGACCCTATGCCCGTCGAGGCCGCCGACGTGATGGTGATTCTCAAAGACCAGAAGGAGTGGACCTCGGCCGACAATCGGGAGGAATTGGCCGACAAGATGGCGAAGGCCCTGAGCGTCATGCCCGGTGTCACGTTCGGCTTCCAGCAGCCCATCCAGATGCGCTTCAACGAGTTGATTTCCGGGGCCAAGCAGGACGTGGTACTCAAAATCTACGGCGAAGACCTGCAACAGCTGGCCGACTACGCCCAGCAGGCCGGCCGCCTGGTGCGGCAGGTGCCGGGGCCGAAGACGTGTACGTGGAGCAGGTCACCGGCCTGCCCCAAATCGTGGTGCAGCTCGACCGCAACCGCCTCGCCCAATTTGGCCTGAACGTGGCCGATGTCAACCGCACCGTACAAACGGCCTTCGCGGGCGAAACCGCCGGCCAGGTCTTCGAGCAGGAGCGTCGCTTCGACCTGGTGCTGCGCCTGCGCTCCGACTTGCGCAAGGATATCAACAGCGTGCGCCGGCTCTTTATCGCTGGCCCCAACGGCCGGCAGGTACCCCTGGAGCAGGTGGCCAGCGTGGAGTTGCGCGAAGGCCCCAACCAGATTCAGCGCGACGACGCCAAGCGCCGCATCAGCGTGGCTTTCAACGTGCGGGGTCGCGACGTGGAAACGGTCGTCAAAGAGCTGCAAGGCAAGATGGATAAGCAGGTGAAGTTTGCCCCCGGCTACTACACCACCTACGGCGGGCAGTTCGAGAACCTGCGCCAGGCCACCGACCGGCTGAGCATTGCGGTGCCGGTGGCGCTGGTGCTCATTTTCGTGCTGCTGTTCTTCACCTTCGGCTCGCTCCGGCAGTCGGTCATGATTTTCACGGCCATTCCGCTCTCGGCCATCGGTGGCATCGCGGCGCTGTGGCTGCGCGGAATGCCGTTCAGCATCTCGGCCGGGGTGGGCTTTATTGCCCTGTTCGGGGTGGCCGTGCTCAACGGCATCGTGCTCATCGGCTACTTCAACCAGCTCAAAGCCGACGGCATTACCGACCTGAGCGAGCGCATTCTGCGCGGCACCGAAGTGCGGCTGCGGCCCGTGCTCATGACGGCCACCGTGGCCTCGCTGGGCTTTCTGCCGATGGCGCTGGCCACCTCGGCCGGGGCCGAAGTGCAGCGCCCGCTAGCCACCGTTGTTATCGGCGGGCTGGTATCGGCCACACTGCTCACCCTGCTGGTGCTACCCGTGCTCTACGCGCTCTCGGAGCGAAAAAAGACGGCGGAGCCTACGCCCGAAACCAGCCCGACCCCAGCCAAAGCCCTGCCCGTGGCGACGCTGCTGCTGCTGCTGCTACCGCTGCTGGGGCACGCCCAAAGCCCCTCACCGCCCCGCAGGCCGTGACGCAGGCCCTGCAAACCAACGGCACGGTGCTGGCCGGCCAGCGCGCCCTCGAAGCGCAGCAGGCCGTGCGCCGCTCGGCGTATGACTACGGCCGCACGACCATCACCGGCAGCTACGGCCAGTACAATTCTGCCAACCGGGATAATCAGTTCACCATCACCCAGGCCCTGGCCCTGCCCGGCGTGTACCGCAGCGCCGCCAACCTGGCCGATGCCCGCATTGCGGGCCAGCAGGCCCAGCTGGTGCAAGTGCAGGCGGAATTGCGCCGCCAGGTGCGCCTGAGCTACGAGCAGGCCGTGCACGCCCGCCACCGCCTGCGGGTGCTGCGCGGGCAGGATAGCGTGTACACCGAGTTTCTGCGCTCGGCCACCCTGCGCTTTAAGACCGGGGAGGCCGCCCGCCTCGAACCCGCCACGGCCCTGGTGCAGCAGGGCGAAATCCGCACCCAGCTGCTGGCCGCCCGCACCGACTTCCGGGTGGCGCAGCGCCAGTTGCAAGCCCTACTGCAAGTACCCACGGCCGTGGTCGTGGCCGATAGCCTGCTGCACCCGCTGGCTTTGCTGAGCACCGTGCAACTGGCCGACACTGCTGCCCCGGCCGGGGCAGACACGCTGCTGAGCCGCACCAATCCCCAGGCGCGGGTACTCGCGCAGCAGGTGGCCGAGCGCCGCGCCGAAACCCGCGTGGCCCAGGCCGCCGGGCTGCCGGAGTTCACGGTGGGCTACTTCAACCAGAGTATCATCGGCTACCAGCGCCTCGACGCGGCTGGCACCGAAAGCTATTTTGGTCCCGGCGCACGCTTCCAAGGCGTGCAGGCCGGCGTGGCCGTGCCGCTGTGGCGGCGGCCCCAGAAGGCGCGGGTGCAGGCCGCCCGCCTGCAAGAGCAGGTGGCCCAGGCCGGCTCCGACCGCTACCGCGCCGAGCTGGCCGGCCGGCTTGATGAGCTGCTGGCCCGCCGCCGCGAGCAGCAGCAGCGCCTGGCCTACTTCGAGGCCACGGCCCTGCCCCAAGCGGCCGTGATTACCCGCCTGTCCACCATCGGCTACAAGGCGGGCGAAACCGGCTACTCGGAATACCTGCTCAACCTGGAGCGCGCCCGCCGCCTGCGCCTCGACTACCTCGACGCGCTGCTGCAACACAACCAGACCGTTATCGAGCTGGAATACCTCCTGGGCGGGCAGTAGCCGACCGGCTACCCTGCTCCTCTCCCTCAACTTCAGAATCATGCGAGTTATCGTAACGTATATCGTCCTGCTCAGCCTGCTGGCTGGCTGCGGCGCGAAAGAAGCCGCCACCGAAAAGGAATCAGCCAAGGCCGCGCCCACCAATGAAGTGAGCGAAAAGGCCGCCCCCGACCGCGTAACCCTCACCACGGCCGAGCAGCAGGTCGGCGGCGTGCGCCTGGGCACCCTCACCCAACGCCCGATGAGCGGCGGCCTCAAAGTAAACGGCGTGCTGGACGTGCCGCCGGAAAACCTGGTGTCCGTCAGCGCCCCGCTCGGCGGCTTTGTGGACCGCACCGACCTGCTGCAAGGCTCGCGGGTGCGCGCCGGCCAGGTGCTGGCCGTCGTCCGCAACCCCGATTTTGTGCAGCTGCAACAAGACTACCAGGAAGCCCGCAGCCAGCTCAAGTATGCCCGCGCCGAGTACGAGCGGCAGGGCGAACTGTACCGTCAGGAAGTGGCCCCGCAGAAAAACTACCAGCGCGCCCAGGCCGAATATGAGGCCCTGCAAGTGAAAACCAACGCCCAGGTCGCCCGCCTGCGCCTGGCCGGCCTGCCCCTGGGTGGGGCCATCGTGAGCACGGCCACGCTGCGCGCCCCTAGGGGCGGCTTCGTGAAAGCGGTGAACGTGAGCATCGGCCAGAGCGTGACGCCCACCGACGTGCTGTTTGAAATCGTAAACCCCCAGCACCTGCACGTCGAGTTGACGGTATTTGAAAAGGACATTCCGCAGGTGAAGGAGCAGCAACTGGTGCGCTTCTCGCTGGGCAACGACTCGGTGAGCCGCGAGCGCACGGCCCACGTCTACCTTATCAGCAAGACCATCAGCGACGAGCGCACGGTGCGCGTGCACGCCCACCTCGACCGCGAGGACGAGCAGCTGCTGCCGGGCACCTTCGTGCGGGCCGTCATCGAAACCAACCGCGTGACCGTGCCCACGCTGCCCGAAAAGGCCGTGGTGCAGTACGGGGCGCAGGCCTTCGTGTTCGTGGCGGCCGATTCGGCCGCCCAGGCCGGCACCGCCGCCTACCGGATGGTGCCCGTGACGCGGGCGTGAGCGAGGACGGGTACACCGAAATCCACCTGCCCGCCGCTGAGCAGGGCCGGCCGCTACGCTTCGTTATTGAAGGCGCGTATGCCCTGCTGGGCAAGCTCAAAAACGCGGAAGAGGAAGAGTAGCCCCGCTAACCACTCCCTGTTATGCTCGAACTGCTCACTGGTGCCCTGCTGCTTAGTCTGCTTCACGCCACGATTCCCAACCACTGGGCACCGGTGCTGGCCGTGGCGCGGGCGGAAAGCTGGTCGGTGCGGCGGCCGTGGGGGTCACGGCCGTGGCCGGGCTGGCGCACGGGCTGAGCACGGTGCTGATTGGCTTGCTGCTGGGGCTGCTGGGCTGGCGCTTGTCGGACCGCTTTTCCCAGGTGGCGGGCTGGGTGGCCCCGCTGCTGCTCATTGGCATCGGGCTGCTCTACGCCGTTTCCGGTCCCGGCCACACGCACCCCGACCCGCCGCCGGGGCCGGCGCGCCGGCCCGGCGGCGGGTGGTGCTCGGGCTGGCGGCCACCATGTTCCTGGCCCCCTGCCTTGAAATTCAGACCTTCTTTCTGGCTGCCGGTACCCACGGGCCGGCGGCATTGGCGCTGCTCATGGGCGTGTACCTGCTGGTATCGGTCGCGGCCATGTGCGCTCTGGTGGCGCTGGCCTCGCGGGGCCTGCGCCACCTGCGCCTCGATGGGCTGGTCCGCCACGAGCGCCACCTGACCGGCGCGGTGCTGGTGCTGGTGGGCATCGCCGGCTTTTTCGTGGACTGGTAGCCCCGGTGCGCCCTCCTCCTTTCTGATACTGACCTCAATTCTAATTCTCATGCCTGACCCTTCATCCGATAACCTCAACGAGGAGCTGCACACCGCCAAGCAGGTGCAGCCCGAAAACGTGGGTGCGCTCACCCGCACCCAGCTCACACCTGAAGCCGCCGCTACGCCCCAGGGCCACGACGTGCCCGGCCACGACCACTCCGACGCAAACCACGCGGGCCACGACCACGGCGACGAGGCCGACGAGCACGCGGGCCACGACCATACCGGCCACGACCACGGGGACCACGACCACGGCCCGGCCGGCGACAACCCCTACCTGGCCCCGGCCATCAGCCTGGTGCTGATGCTGGCCGGCATCGCACTGGACTACTACAAAGTCGGCTTCTTCACCGGCTACGTGCGCTTCGGGTGGTATGCGGTGGCCTACCTGCTAGTGGGCTGGAAAGTGCTGCGCGCCGCCGTGCAAAGCATTCCCAGTGGCAACATCTTCAACGAGTTTCTGCTCATGGGCATCGCCACCATCGGCGCGTTTGCCCTGGGCGAGTACGCCGAAGGCGTGGCCGTGATGCTGTTCTACACCGTGGGCGAGCTGTTTCAGGACGCGGCCGTGAACCGCGCCAAGCGCAGCATCAAGGCGCTGCTTGAGATTCAGGCCACCGAAGTGGGCGTGCTGCGCGGGGGCCAGCGCCTCGTGCTCGACCCCAAGGAAGTGGCAGTAGGCGACGTGATTGAGGTGAAGCCCGGCGAGAAAGTAGCCCTCGACGGCACGCTGCAATCCGAGCGTGGCACTTTCAACACGGCCGCCCTCACCGGCGAGTCGGTGCCGCAGACCATGCAGAAGGCGAAACCGTGCTGGCGGGCATGATAAACCAGGACACGCTGAGTCAAATCACCATCACGGCCGCTTTTAAAGATACCAAGCTGAGCAAGATTCTGGCGTTAGTGCAGGATGCCGTGGGCCGCAAGGCCAAGGCCCAGCAGTTCATCACGAAGTTTGCCCGCGTCTACACACCCATCGTGGTGGGGCTGGCCCTGCTGCTGACGCTGCTGCCCTACTTCTTCGTGCATGACTACGTGTTCCGCGACTGGCTCTACCGGGCGCTGGTGTTCCTGGTCATTTCCTGCCCCTGCGCGCTGGTTATCAGTATTCCGCTGGGCTACTTTGGTGGCATTGGCGCGGCTTCCAAGGTCGGGGTGCTTTTCAAAGGCTCCAACTTCCTCGACGTGATGCGCGAGATTGACACGGTGGTGATGGACAAAACCGGCACCCTCACCAAGGGCGTGTTCGCCGTGCAGCAGGTGGTAGCCGCCCTGGGCAGGACCCGGCCCGATTCACAGCCCTGGCCGCCGCCCTCGAAGCCAAGTCCACCCACCCCATCGCGCAGGCGCTGGTGCAGTACGTGAAGCCCGCCGGCTCGCCGCTGGCCGTGGAGAACGTGGAAGAAATCGCCGGTCACGGCCTGCGCGGCCGGGTCGATGGCCAGGACGTGCTGGCCGGCAATACCAAGCTGCTCAGCAAATTCAACGTTTCTTACCCCGCCGACATCGACCAGGTAGTGGATAGCATCGTGGTGGTAGCCGTGGGCGGCCAGTACGCCGGCTACCTCACCGTGGCCGACGAAATCAAAGAAGATGCCGCCCAGGCCATGCGGGAGTTGAAAGCGCAGGGCGTGAGCACTATCGTCATGCTTTCCGGCGACAAGGATGCCATCGTGCAGCGCGTGGCCAAAGAACTGGGCATCACCGAGGCCCACGGCGGGCTGCTGCCCGAAGACAAGGCTGCCCACGTCGAGCGCCTAAAAGCGGCCGGGCATCGGCTGGCCTTCGTGGGCGACGGGGTGAACGATGCGCCCGTGGTGGCCCTGGCCGACGTGGGTATTGCGATGGGCGGCCTCGGCTCGGACGCTACCATTGAGACCGCCGACGTGGTGATTCAGACCGACCACCCCAGCAAGATTGCCACCGCCCGCCGCATCGCCGTGGCCACGCACGCCGTGGTCTGGCAGAACATCTGGCTGGCCTTCGCCGTGAAGGCCGTGGTGCTGGCCCTCGGGGCCGGCGGCCTGGCCACCATGTGGGAAGCGGTATTTGCCGACGTGGGGGTAGCCCTGCTGGCCATCCTCAACGCGGTGCGCATTCAGCGCATGAAATTTTAAGCTCAACCTAATTCAGCTCCAATCATGATTCACGGCGATAAAAAAGACAGTGACGTACTTCGGCACTACTGCCAGGTGCTCACCGAAAGTATTCAGCAGGCTGGCCAGCCCTTCACCGAGGCGAACCAGATGCAGCACACTTACCTGGACCTGCTCCGGCGGATGCGGTGCAGCTTGCTAGGGGTTGTTGTTCACCTGGAGCGCTGGCCGGAAATAATCGAGTTGAAGCTGCCCATCTCCCTGGCATTCCGCACGGCGCTGACGGATGCCCTGACGGGCTTTACCTGGCAACGTTCAACGACGATGCGCAGGCCTTTCAGCACGAGCTAATGGTGCTTGACATCGAGTATTTTAAGTACGTCAAAACCATTTTTGAAAATACGGCGCTGGAAATGCCCACGGCCAGTGCCGCTGAAATAGCCCAGGAAGAGCAGACCCGGTGGGCCACCCTGTACCAGAAAGCGGAACACCTGCTGCGTGTTCCCGGCGAGCCGCAGCTGAAAAGCCCGGAAATGCTGCGCGAGCCCCGGCATCATCAGCTGTTTCAGGTGCCCGGCGGCCACACGCGCCCGCTGTCTGAAAAGGATATGTTCAATCAGATTAAGGCGCACCCGGCTACGCGGCATCTGGCCCGGCTCTACATCGTGCAGCGCCACTTATCCCAGCAGCACCACTACGCCCCGGCTAACCGCGATTTCATTCAGCTGCCACCGGCAATTGACTGCCGCTATTGGTTTGAGGCATTGGTGTATGTCATTGAAATAAGTGGGATGCTTATGGCCCTGCTAGATGTTCAACAGCCAGTACGCCAGGAATTAGCGGAGCACCAGGCTGCGCTGCTGGATTGGTTAGCCGACCGTGCCGAATGATACCTGCTGCTTCTCCCGCCTGGCCAACCCTGCTTGGCTTTTCGCTCCTACCGGCGGTGGTTATGATTGCCGGCGCGGCGCTGGCCGTGTGGCACGCCCCCGGCCCGAAGTTGCGCAGCGCCATTCTGCACTTCGCGGCCGGCGTTATCTTCTCCGTCGTGGCCGTGGAGTTGCTGCCCGACATTGTGCAGCACCACGCGCCCTACGAGGTGGCCCTTGGCTTCGGCCTCGGCGTGGCCACGATGCTAGGGCTGCGCTACTTCACCCAGCGCCTGGAAAAGCAGGCGGAGACAGGCCCGGAACTACCGGCCGCGCTGGGCGCGGCCTCTGTGGTTTCTGCCAGCCCCTCGCCGCTGCCGTGGGGCCTGCTGGTGGCTATCGGCATTGACATTCTCATCGACGGGCTGCTGCTGGGCATTGGCTTTGCCGCCGGTGCGAAGGAAGGTGCTCTTCTGGCCATCGCGCTCACCATTGAATTACTTTCGCTGGGCCTGGCCACGGCCGTGGAGCTGCGCGACGGCGGACACAGCAAGGGGCGGGCCGTGGCCATCGTGGCAGGCACCTCGCTAATGCTGCTCGTTGGGGCGGGCATCGGCACCACCGTGCTACGCGGAGCCACCGGCAACCTGCTCGAAATCGTGCTTTCCTTCGGCCTGGCGGCGCTACTCTTTCTGGTGACTGAGGAACTGCTGACCGAGGCCCACGAGGAGACCGAGACCCCACTGCTCACGCTGGCTTTCTTCGTCGGCTTTCTCCTGTTTCTGCTGCTAGGCATGGTTGCCTGACCTATATAGTACCCGTTCGCACAGCTTATACATGTCTTATGCACACCATCAAAATTGACCTTAGCCTGATGCCGGAAGGTCGCCACCTGGCCTTCTCCAAGGAACTGCTGGAAGTGGCCCACGTTTTCCGCCGGGTGGGCGGGCGGCTGGCCCCTGGCAGCTGATAGCCGTGAACACCCGCTCGCCCTACCTGGATGCCGATGTCTTTGCACCAGGAACGCAGCTGGAATATTACGTGCAGCACGAAACGCAGCAGGGTACAGCAGAAACCTGTAGTCACCTGGTCAGCACCACGCTGCCCTGAGTGTCCACCCCGGCCTGTATGCTGCGCGCTCACCTACTTGCGGCGGCGGGGAGCGCGCCGAGGTACTGCAACCGGCGCAGGCAGCACTACCACCTCCCGAACGACCGAAAAGGTGTAGGTTGTAACCTGCTTTCCCGGCTGCACGGCGGGGGCCGCTGTATTCGCAACCAGCACCGGGGCCGGGCAACTTCGTGGTAGAGCTGCACTCCTCGGTAGCAGGTGAATAGTATACCGGCCGCCAGGGCAAACAGCGCCGTGTAAAGGGCAATTCTCTTCGTGTTCATTGGGTTGCGTTTGTGTAAAGCCGGGCATCAGCCCGGTAGTAGGAGGTGGAAAATCAGTTGATGCGAAGGGGCGTTACTCCGCCCCGACACGGGTAAATAGCCCCTTGTCAGCCTCGCCGGCAGGCGTTGGGGGTATAAAAGGCAATCTTTTTTTGGGCAGCTGGAAAATGACCGGCTCAGCCAGCAGCGCGCTCACAAAGGTGAGCCAGCGGCAACGGCGATTTATTAGATACCCGCAACCGAACAACTGCCTTTACGTCAGGCATTTGATAATAAGCAACGTCCGGTGCTTGCCCTATTAAGGGGCTGCAAGCGCGGTTTAGCAGGGGGGCAGGCGCAACTCTATCACGAGCTTGCCGGAAGGCCGCTGGCCAGCGGGGCGGGGTAGAAACTCTGAGCAGATTCATCGCTACAAACCTGCGATGGCCGCGCAACGAATCATAGGACACCATTTGCGTTTTCGTTACTTGCAATTGGTATTAACGCGAAACGCCTTTGTCACTCCTCGACAACTCCCAAATTGCCTGCGAATACTGCCGGCGAAAATTTGTTCCCAAGAAGCGGTGGGTGCAGAAATACTGCGGCAGCCCCTGCCGGGTAGCGGCCTGCAACCAGCGGGCGGGGCGGGCTCACCCACTCGAAAGCCAGTCGGCCACCAAAGCCCGCCGGCGCAAAGAGCGCGGGCGCACGCCCACCGCCGTGGTCACCAATCAGCTGGCTCCAACGAATGAGGCAGTGCTCGCCGCTATCGGCCAGCTATCCGAGCGCCTGACGGCAATGGAGCAGTTGCAGCAGCAGTTGCTGGCCTTGCTGCTGCCACCGGCCGCGTAGGCGGCGGCCTTACCCGGTGGGCATAAAAAAGACCTTGCCGAAGCGGCAAGGTCTTTTTGCATGTTGCTAGTGCTTCCCTTCCAGGATGAGGCGCACTGGCTCAAATTTAGCGCTTATGGCCTGGGTTGCGTACTTCCTAAGCGAGCGGCCATTTACTTTGAGTAAATTACCAAGGCGCTATGAAAAACGAGTGGGATTTTTTTGCGGATGTGCAGCGCCTCCTGGCCAATGGTCAGCAACTCGTGCAGGGATACTGCGCCGCCCCAGTGTCATTTCCCTTTGACGAGTTGCGCGGCATTGTGCTTGATGAGGATGGCACGCAGTATGAGTTGGGAGCCGACTATAAGCAGGCACTGGGTAAGTGCATTCAGCAGGTGCGTACCTCGTGGGCCTGTGCTTCCGGGAGCGAGTTATCTGCTTTGGACCACAGGTAGTGACGGCAGACTTCACCGCCGACTATGTGGTAGCCCACGAAGCTGCCGTAGAATCAGCTGCGGGGTAACACAATTACCTCGTCCTCAGCTTTGGTTTAGCTTTTGGCAAAGCTCAAAGCGCTAGCTAAGCTTGGGGCCACGGCGGCGCTCCGGCTGCTGTGCTTGCGTCTGCTCGGGCTTAACTGGGCTATTGAGAAACTGCATAGCCTGGCGTAGCTGGCCTACGCCAGCACTGTCTTTTAGGGCTGGCACCTGGTCTATCTTAGCCAGCACCTTAACCAGGTTTTCCTGGTCCAGCGGCTTGATTTCTGGCTGTTTGAGCAGGCTCTTACTCACCTGCTGCAAGTACGCGGCCTGCAAGCCTGCGCCATTCTCCCGTAGCGTCTGCGCTATAAGCGCGGCTGAGTCAATGAACACGCGGCGGGCCTGGTCGTGGCCGGGCGAATCACTTGGCTGCATCTGCTGCTGCTCGGCCCGCTTCTGCTGCTGGGCCACTTCCTGTTGAGCGGCCAGCTGCCGGCGCTCCGTCTGGGCTGCTACCGCTTCGCTGACCGTCACCTTTGGGTTAGTGGCCAGGCTATCAAGAGCGGCGCTAATGGCGGGGAGCTGGGGCGAATCCAATCGGTAGCGTAGCGTCAGCTCGGTAGCCAGCTCGCGGGGGTTGGGCTATCCAGCCTGCGCGAGTGGTCGATGCTCAGGCCTATTTTTTCCAGGTTCTGCTGCAAGGTGCTCAACTGCGACATTTCATCCCGGCTTTCCCGATACGCTACTGTCAGCAGGCGCTCCCCCTTATCGCGGGCGGTGGCCGGTGCTTCCGGCTGCCGGGTAACAGCGCTGCCCAACTCACGCTTTACCACGCGCTGCATCTGGTCTTGCTTCAAATCCTCATTCCAATCCTTGCCCCGGCTTTTGACGAGTTCGATTTTCTGGTCGTACTGCAAGCTCTGGGCGATGGCCTGATTGAAAGCGCCCAGCGCTTCGCGGTTCATCGGAACGTGGAACTGGTAGGTAGTAGGGCCTTGCCGGCCGAACTAATCAACTCGTCGCGCAGGGTTTGGGGATAGCCGGAATAATGGCCTCGCCGCTCTCGCGGTGGTAGTGCTCGGTGGTGCGGGCATTGAAGGCTTTGAGCTGCTGGGTCACCGCCTGCACGCTGGGCAGATTGGCCGTGGTGACTTCGACGGTCAGCAGGTGCTCGTGCTCGCGCACCACTTTCATCGGGTTTTGCGCACTGGCGAAGCCGGCGAGCAGCCGGGTATCGAAGTGGTGGCCCTGGGTATCATTGTCAAAAGCCGATTTGATGGTGGGGATGCGCTCCTCCTCCATCAGCCGCTTCATCTCAAAAATCTTATTCTGCGTCAGCGTGCCCGAGGTGGACGCATACAAAGCCCGCTCGCCGGGGTGCAGCTGCGCGTAGGAGAGCGTATCAATGGCCGATTCGCTGACCACGAGGTGCGTGGGAGGCTTGCCCTCGGGGAGCTTACTCAACCAGAGCGAGCGGGCAAACTGGCTTTCGGCCGCCTGACCCTTGAAGCCCTCGCCTTTCAACTCCAGCCCGACTACGCGGCCGTCGTGGTACGCGGGGAAAGCTGTGTTGACGAACGTCTTGGCCGGCATCCCTCGCGCTGCACGGTGTGCAACTGATTCAGGATGCGGCCGGCAAACTGCGGGTTTGCCAGCGTGGTTTTCGTAATACCCCGGCTTTCCAGAAAAGTGGTGTTTTCGAGGGGCCGGCAGTCTTTGGTGTAGATGCTGTGGAACTTCTCGCCGGGCGCGGTTTCGCTGATTGGCGGCAACGTCAGCCTGGGCCGCTCGGCCTCGGGCAGGTTCAGGTAGGCCCGGAAATGGTCATTGACGCTCTGCCACATATTGCGGCCGGGCAGCTGCTCGATGCCAATAATGCGGCCCGTGCTCACCCGGTTCTTCATCCAATCGACCACACTGCCCTTGTCGCGGTCGTCCTGGCTGTTGAAGTACATCCAGTCCCCTCCCCTACCCCTGAATACCACGAGCTTGTCATCGCCCTCGAAAACGTGCCACTTGCCCTTGCCCAGGTTCTCACCTTTTGAAAGTGCGTAGCCATAGTGGGTCAGTAGCTCGGGAGTTCTACGCACTCCTTGATTTGTTGGAAGGTGAGGTCGTGTTCCATATCAGGTTAAATAAGAAGCCCGAAAACAGGGTTTCCGGGCTTCGCTGCTACTAGCTAAAAACGGCACTAAGCGCCGCTAGATGCGTGGGCCACGCACCCGTGGCGCGGGTGCTGCAACTTCGGTCACCGTCGCTACGGGTGCCTGCTTTTTCTCCGAGTCCAGGTCCCGCGTCTGAGTAGCCGCAGGTGCCTGCACTTTGGCCAGCTCGTAAGGCTCTGGCTTCACTTCCACCCCGGCTTTCGCCGCGTGGATTTGCACGGTTCCGTCAAATGGCTTCCCGCCGTCGGGCCGGCTCATTTGCGCCAGATGCACGGCTTTGCCTTCGCGCAGGTCGTGGCTTTGCTCCGTCGTGAGCTTCACGCCGGCAATTTCGTCCTTGAAAGTCACTTTACTTTCCGGTAAAACTACTACTTTGTTCATCTCTTTATCAACTCCCACGTAGCCGTTGTAGGTATTGCCCTCCTTGTCTTTGAGACCGCGCACCAGGCCGGCGGTGCCTTCCGCTTCCAACTGCTTGCGCTGCTCGGGGTAAATGGCTGGCCGCCTATCTCGTTAGGAATTTCGAGGAGCTTTTTGGGTAGCTCCATTTTCAGCGTGGCCGAGCCGTTGGCCTCGCGGTGGAGCACCATCTTCGCATCAAACCGCACGGCCTCCTGCCCTTCCTGGCCGGTGGCCTGCATGGCCAGCAAGCCGGTTTTCTCGCCGTTCAGCAGCCTTTGCAGCTGGCCGCTGGCGGTCAGGTCGGCTACGGTCAGGCCCATCGAGGCGAGCACTTTTTGGGGAATGTCACCCTCAGTGAACTTCGGAGCCGGCGCGGTGGGCTGCTGCGCAGGCGCAACTGCGGCGGCGGGGGCCGGGGCCTCGGGAGTAGCTACGGTGGCAGCAGGCGCGACCACCACGGGCACGTCGCCGGGGCGGGTGCCCTGCTTTAGCTGGTCGCCGGCATCGGCAGCAGTGCCGGCCAGCTTCACCAACCGGGCCTGCAAGTCCTGGCGGGTCTTCTCGTAATCGACTTCCAGCGACTGGCGGGTTTTGGGCGCGCCGTTCAGGTGCTCGTAGAAGTTTTTCAGAAAGGCCGAAACCGGGTTGCCGCTGGTGTCAATATCGAGCAGACTTTTACCGTCCTGCACGATTTGCGCCGTGGTTTTGCCCTGTTGCTTGGCCACCTGCTGCACACGGTCCACGCCGGCCGCCTGCTGCGCTTGCTCCGGGCCGGTGAGGGCCTGCTTGGGGGCCTGACTCAGCTGGGCGCTCAGCGCGTCCCACTGCTTCACGCCGAATGCTTCTTTGGCGGAATAGCCCAGGTCGGTGGCCTGGTCCTGCCCGGCCACGTCCAGACGCTGCCGGCGCGCTGCTACCTGCTCGGGCTTTTCTACCACCTCCACGCCGTTGCCGACGCGCTTCAAACCCTGGATGGTGCCCTCCAATTTGGTCAGTTCCGCGCTTTGCGGGTCGTAGCTCACGCCAAAGCTGCCGCTCAGCTTCCCATCCGCGCCTTTCTCAAACTTCATTGGGCCAACGGCCACACCCGCGTCTTTGAGCTGGTCGAGGTAGGCCCGCATTTCCAGCAAGGGGGCCACCGCGTCGCCCTGCTGCTTCCACCGGATTTGCAGCTCGCCGGCGCTGGACTCCGGCGCGGGCGCGGGAGCCTGCTCGGGGGCTGTTTTTTCAGCGACTGCCGGCGCGGCGGCTACCGCTGGCGCTGGCGGCTGGTCAGCACTCACTTTGGTAGCGGCTTCGTCGCGCAAGACATCGGTGTGCGCGGACTTGCCCGCGTCAGGACCTTGCTCGGCGCGGTTAACTGCCCTCGCTGGCTCTACCTCAGCTGTCGCACGAGCGGGGCTGGTGGCGGGGCTAGTTCAGCCGCCCGCGTGACTGGCTGAGCCTGCTGACGCTGCTGCGGCTGGTTGCTAAAGCCCGTCTGGCCTTGCGCGGTCATTTTCCACGTTTCGCCGCTGCGCTCAAAAATGGCGGGTTGCTGCACGGCCAGAAATTCCTCGCCTGGCTGGGGCCGCCCCTGGAAGTCAAACACCCGCTTTAGGATGCTATCCTGACTGTACAATAGCTGCGCATCCGCGTTAGGAGCGGGGAACGCCTCTGCCCGATTAGGATTATTGGGGTCCACTCGCAACTCAAAAAGGCTGTAGTGCGCCTGCCGGTTGCTGAGTAAGTCCCGGCCCACCGACCCATCGGGCATCGGCAAGCCGTTCAGATACACTACCTCGGCCGCGTTGCGCTGGGCGGGCTGCTGCCCCAGGGTCGGCGCGGCGGGTGCTACCGCTGGCTGACGGCCGAATACCTGCACCGGCGCGGGGGCCGTTGGGCTAAAGCCTATCCTGCCCTGGCTGACCACCTTCCAGTTGTCGCCTATCTTTTCCAGCATCGTGGGCTGCTCCACAGTTAGAAACTTATCGTCGGCACCCGGCAAGCGGCTGGCCTCGAACACGCGCAGGGCCGAATCAGCCAACGAGTTGAGCAGGCGGCCATCGGCCCCAGGCGCGGGCACCAGCGCCGCCTGGTCGGGATTGGCTGGATTTACCTGCACCTGAAACAGGCTATTGTGGGCTGACTCAGTGGTCAGGCCCCGGCTGGCAATGTTGCCGTTCGGGGTGGGCAGCGAACTCAGGTAAAGGAGTTGCGACGTAGCTGCGGGCACTTCATCTTGCTCTGCCATTGAAAATGATGTAGTTAAGGAAAAGGAATAAGCCAAAAAAAGCGATAGGCAGAAACCAACTCGGTTCCTGCCTATCGCTTTCGTGTTATTGAAACGGCGCGGGTATATTGATGCTAGGGGTACGCAGATGCGTGGTCAGCAGTTCGGAAAGCTCGGTTAGTTTGGCATCTAATTTCTCATCCACGGCGGTAAGGTGCTTATCCAGCGTCCTTACAATCGCGTCCCGGATGGGCTCGGGCGACTTCTTGGTTACCTCGTCCAGCTGAAGCTTGCTCACTTGGCCGTTGTTCTTGGTCAGCACCCAGTTCAGGTTGTAGCCCTGGCTCTCATACAAGCCCATCACTTTCAGCCAGTTCTCAATCTTGCCCCCCTCGCCCTGCTCGATGCGCCACACGATATTTTGCGTGAGCCCAATGCGCTTGGCTACCGCCGCCTGCGTCCAGTCCGCCTCCCCGTAGTGCTTACCCAATTCTTCGCGAATGATGGCCAAGCGCTTACCTACTCGCTTGCTATTGGGGGTGGGCGCTTCGGGGCTGGACTGCGGCTCTCTCATTTCACTTTCTCGGTTTTTTCCTTGATAAGGTGTTTCAGGTCAGGGTCGTTGCCGATGCGCACCAGCTCGCGGGCGCATAGCTCCTTCACGTCATTTTTGATGCTGCGAAAGTTGGCTTGTATCATCTCCTCGGCCTCGTCCTTGCCGGTGGCCGGGTTGATAAAGCTGGTAATATCGGGAATCGGCTGGTAGTTTTTGGCTTCGGCGGTCACGGCCTTCACGTCCACCTGAATCTTGGCGTGAAAAACCTTCTGCTCAATTTCCTCCCCAAAATTATCGGCCACGGCCCCCACAAAATTACCCTGGGTCAAATTGGCAATCGTACTGGCCGGAATCATGCTGTCCATCTGGGTGGACAGGCTGGTGCTCGTCTCGCGCATGTTGATGCTCAGGCTCTGACGCTGCTGCAATATTTTGCCAAACCGGTCGCTCAGCCACTTGCCGCTGTTGCCCGATACCTGCCCGCTGAACACGTTGCCCACCGTGTTCTTGATGACTTCGGCCTCCTTCTGGCCGTAGTCACGCTCTAGCTGCGAGAAGTCCTGGAAGCCCAGGCAGGTGCTCACCTTGTTGCTCCGAGCCGTGGCAATCAGGTTATCTAAGCCTTTGAAGTAAATCGTCGGCAGTTCGTCAATAATAATCGAGGACTTGCGCTTGCCCTTCTTGTTGACCAGCTTCACCAGCCGGGCGTTGTAGAGGCCCAGCGCGGCCCCGTAGATGGCCTGGCGGTCGGGGTTGTTGCCCACGCACAATACCTTGGGCTCCTCGTTGCTGTTAATATCCAGCGTAAAATCATTGCCCGACATCACCCAATACAGCTGCGGCGAAGCCAGCCGTCCCAGCGGAATGCGGGCGCTGGCAATCTGGCCTTCCAGCTGCTCAATGGCATCTTTCTGGAATGCCGACACGAAGGGCTTGACCAGGTTTTCAATCTCGGGGTACGAGGCCAGCACCGGGAAAATCTCCTCGTAGTCGCGGCTCAGAAACTCAATGACGTGGGGAAAGGTGCAGTACTTGCCTTTCTCGAACAGCTTCAAAAACCAGATGATGGCCGCCACGAAGTTGATGGGCGATTCCACGAAAAAATCCCCCTGCTTCTGAATCCAGCTCTTATTCAGGTTGAGCATGATTGTGGAGGCGCTTTCGTAGGCATCCACGATGTCGGTCATCAGTTCGGGCAGCAGTGGGTTGCAGCGGTGGCTCTTGCGTGGGTTGTCGAAGTTGATGACGTAGAAGCCCACCGGCTTATCAAACTTATCCTGGTGCTTCAGCAGCTCGTTGTAGCAGATAAGACTCAGGTCATCAAACTTGTAGTCGTAGATGTACATGCAGAACCCTTTGGCCAGGTGCTGGCGGATGAACTCGTTGATGACCGCGAAGGACTTGCCGCTGCCGGGGGTGCCGAGCACCATCGTGGCGCGGAAGGGATTGACCACGTTCAGCCAGCCGTGATGCTTTTTGCCGCGCACCAGGTACTCGGTGCGCAGGTTCACCGAGTACTCGTTTTCCATCAGGCGCTCCTCCTGGGGAAATGACTCGTTGTCCTTGTTAAAAATGTCCTTCATCAGGTCGTTGTTGAATAACCGACTGAGCCAGGTGCCGGCGCTCAGCAGCAGCAAAAAGCCTCCCGCCAGCAGCGCCGTGTAGAGCAACGTGGCCAGCCCGGCCGGCAGCTCCAGCGCCCGCAGCAGGTCGGAGCCGTAAATCAGGCCCAGCCCAATTAGCGCGTAGCCGGCCACCGTCCGGCCTTTCAGCTTCTCGTCGGCCCGGCCCCTGGTGCCGAGGCAGCTCAGCACGAGGAAAACCACAGCCAGCGTTTTGGTCACCCAACTCGCTTTAAACAGAAAGGAATTCTTCGTGAGGCTGGCCATGATGCGCTCAACGACGCCCGACGTCCACCCCATCGACTGGAAGTAGCCGAAGCAGTAGTAGTAGATGTTTACGCCCATCAGCACGATGGCAAAGAGTCGCATAAACTCCATGATTTTTCGCAGTGCTTTTTCGTCTTCCATGATACTTCGGTGGGATAAGTTAAATTGATAAAGTACAATTCTATAAGCGTGGTCCTTTGGGCTTTTGCTTTTTGCCCTCCTCTTCCTCCTGCTGCCTGGGGCTCGACGGGGCCGGCAGGATGGGCAGCTGCTGGGCGTTCTCCGGGCTGGTGGCAAATAGCTCGCGAAGCTGGGTAGCCTTGTAGCCCACCTGCTGCCCGGTTACGGCGACTCCGTTCAACTCGAAGCTCACCCCGCGCAACACGCCGCCATTGTCGTGCTTGTAGCGCGTGCTGATGCCCCGCTCCTCCAGCTTTGCTTGCAGCCACTCCTTGCCAGCACGCTCGGGCTGGGCCACTAGCTGCTTGATAATTTCGCGCACTACCTCCCGCGCCTGCTGCCTCATGGGGTTGGTATCCGCCACGCTTTGCCGCCGCTCGGGCAGCGGCTGCATCCCCAACTCCTGACTTATTTGCTTCGTGATTGCCGGCTGCCGGTAAAAATTATTGTCCGTCCGCAGGGCCGGCCCCGCGTCCATTGGCACCCGGTTTATATAGATGTGAACGTGGGCGTGCTGCTTGTCGCGGTGCTCATAGACGACTACCTGGTGCCGGTCAATAGGGGCACCAATCAGCTCGCAGTAGCGGCGGGCAGCCGCTACTTTTTGCGCCTGCGTCACTTCCTCCCCCGCCTTCCAGGAAAGCACGGTATGCCACACCGGCTTCTGTATTTTCCTGCTCAGCCGGGCCACCGCCTGCATGTCCTGCGCCATCTCTTTGGGGCTACCGGAGATAACGTTCGCCACCACCAGCAGGGGCGCGTCCTCGGGCTCCTTGCCCCTCCCCTTTCGCTGCCCGGCCCCGTAGCTCAGGGCTCCCTCAAAGTCACTCCCCGTCGTGGTCTTTGCTATCATACCAGGTACTGGCGGATGGTGGCCACCAGTTGATGCAGCGTCTTTTCGTCCGTCGCATACAAGGTGCTCGACTGAACGCGGCGGGCAATCTGATTTAGGTTGGTGCCAATGCCTACCAGCTGCTTCCGCAATTCCGCCGGCAGCACCTCCTTCACCTCCCCCGCCAGGCCAATGGTTCGCAGGTAATCCGACGTTTTCTTGAACCCGGCCGCTTTGCTTCTCGCCTCAATATCCTGCTTCTCCCTGGCTGTGACCCGAAAGCGCAGTACTTCGTCCCGGTTAGTCTCTGTCGGCTCAGTGGTGGATTCATCGGGCATATTTTCAGTAGTCTACTTTCTTTATCAGCTAACGGCTAGAATCAGCTTCTGACTACTTTTTGTCGTCCGCTTTAGCAAGCCAAGCCCGATGAGCCTGCGAATCGGGCGGTGTCATTGTAAGCGACAAACGCAGTTTGTAGCTACAATGACATGGCTTGCTGGTCGTTAACGGGCTAGCTGAACGGGGGCGTTGTACAGTCGTTGAAGGGGCTAGGATTAGAGCTAATCTAGTTACCTGGTGACTTTGTAACATTGTCACTTTATTACTCTTATGATACCCTCACTTTGGCGTGGTGAATAACCCCTTTGGGGTTTTGCCTGGCATAGTACTGGTGTTACTTAGTTACTTTGTCATTTAGGCTTTCATAAGGCATTTATAGCAGGGCGGAGCAAATGACATTGTCACAAGGTGACTTTGTTATTTCATAACAAGCTACTTTCAGATTTTTTTAGGATTAGGTCACTTTGTCACAAAATAACTTTGTGCGTTTGCAACTCCCAAATACCTTCTCAAACAGCATGAAGCCAGGTCACGAGGTTGCTTTGTCACATATTTACCAGGCAGCGTTGTTTGTTTGTTACTTTGTTACTTGCTAACTAAATAACATTATCTGCTGGTAACCTAGTACGCTAGTTACTTTGTTGCGGTGTACTTTTAGCACCTCGTCATTTAGTAAGTTTGTGACAAGGTAAGTTAGTTACTTTGTTACCTAAGCTATTTATTACCGAGCAACAGAGTTACCTTGTCTGTTTGTTACCGAGTGACAAAGTGACAATTTACCAATTTTACTCCTCATCGATTCAAGCGCTGCCCAATGAAAGAGCCCGTAGTAATTGCCTTTGCCACCCAGAAGGGGGGGCCGGCAAGTCCACCATCAGTGTCCACGTAGCCTCGGCCCTGTGCTATGTCTATGGCTACAAGGTGGCCATCGTGGACTGTGACTATCCCCAAAACACGGTCAACGTCTACCGCACCCGCGACAAGCAGCTGCTGGCCAGCGACCCGGCGTTTCAGAAGCGCTTGCTCAAGCAGGACATTAAACCTTACCCGATTGTGATTTCCAGCGTGGAAAAAGCAGTGGACTCGATTGACAAGCTGGAGCAGCAGGGCTTCGACTTTATCCTGGTCGATACGCCGGGCACGGTCAACATCGTGGGCCTGCCGGAACTGCTGCGCATGGTGCAGTACATCTTCCTGCCGATGGAAGCCGATTTGGGCACGATTGCCTCCACAATGGGCTACATGCAGATTCTGAACGGCTTTCTGAAGTCAGCCCAGCCCGACCCGGATGAGTCGAACCTGCTGGGGTTCTACGCCTTCTGGAACCGCTATGTGAAATCGGAGAAGAAGTCCACCTACGATAAGGCAGCCAAGCTTTTAAGGGAAAAGAACCTGCCGCTGCTCAATAGCAAGGTAGAGCTGATGATTAGCTATAAGGAGAAGCGGTCCACCATGTTTTCGCTGCCGGAGCGGGAACTGGACAAGCTGGGCCTCGGCCGGCTGATTATGGAAATGCTGACCCTCGTGCTCGGCGCGGGAGAGGTCACCCCATCGGGCAAGGTCATCGAGATGCCGGCGAATACGGAGGATGCCGCCGTAGCCGATTTGTCGGACGCGGCCGATGCCTCAGATGATATTCTATAATTCTTCCACTTTCTGAAATCCAAAAAAACCAATGGCTAAACCTAAAGCAAAGAGCCAGGCCGAAAAGGACGCGGACCTGCAAAGAATGCTGGAAGCTGCTGCAACCAGCAACGATTTACTCGATGGGGGAGGGGTACCGGCTGCGCCGGCCCCGCAGCCTGTTGCCCCTACGGCTACGCCCCCGCCCGTCCCGTCGCGACTGAGCCAGCGGCGGAGGTTGAACAAGAGGGAGAAAAAGCGGGGAGTGCGCCGTCTGCTAAGCCAGCGCCCGCTGCCGTGATAGCGGAAACACCAGCTCCGGTGGCCCCGTTGCCTACGCCAGTCGCGGCTCTCACGCCTGAGCCAGTCCCAGCCCCAGCCGCGCCAGCGCCGGAAGTAGTGGCCACGCCAGTCGCTAAATCTACGCCCGAGCCTAAGCCGGCGGCACCTGCCCCGGCTGCTGAAGCGCCGCCCGTCGCCGCGCTGGAAAAAGAACCTGCCCCTAAACCTGCCCCTGAGCCGACCGCTCCCGTAGAAGCTGCGGCGGATGGAGAATCGGTGAGCTTCAACATCGCTTCGCTTTTTGAGAAGTCCGCCGATAAAAAAACCTGGGTGGTTCGCATTACGGAAGACCACCAGGAATACCTGTCGCTACTCGGAACGGTAGTAGGAGGGGGGCTTCCATCCCGGATATGGTCCACAATATCCTCTCACAATTCATTACGGCCCACGATGAAGTGCTGCAAAAAGCGCTTCAAAAGAAGCTGCGCCAGCGCGTCGGCAACCGGCGCTGATATACCCTACTAACCCACCCCAACATGCTTAGTCAATATTCGTGGCTCCAATTCATCGTTTTTGTTCTGGTTCTTCTTGCCCTCTACTATGCCGTAGTAGGGTTTCTGTACTACCGGGATGAACTGGCCGCGCTAGTGACGGGCAAAAAGGTGGTCAGCCCCCAGCTCGCAGGCGCGGGCGCGCTGGGGCTGCCCCGCCGGCACTGGTGCGGGCAAAGTCAGCTTTCGCTACTTCTCCCACGGCGACGGAGGCAGCGGCCAACCCGGCCGGGGCCACGGTAGAGGCCCCGAAGATGGCGCGGCCGACAATCTGCCCGAGGCAGTGACGGCGGTAGTAGGAGGGGAGCTACCTAACTCAACGGCGACGGCCACCGGCCGCGATGACAGCACCGACGACGAGGGGCCGATGGACGCGGCTTCGTCGGTGGCGGGCGCAACGGACGAAGCCGTAGCGCTGGATGCCGACCGTGAAGAACAGGCCGACCAGCCAAATGAGGCACTGGCGGCAATAATTCGCGAGAAGGCTCACGCAATGCATTCGGAACACTCTGCCGATGAAACAGCTGAGCGCGAGGCGGAAAGCTCAGCCTTTGTTATTGATAAAACCAATTCGGAAGGAATAAATATTGAAACTAAAGACACCCATGTTGACTTAGGAGACGTAGAACACGCAACTGCGTACCAGCCGGCAGTTGCCGGCAGCTACGAGCCGCTGGCTGACTTCAACGAGCCCATTGCCTCGCCCTCGGACGTGGCGACGCTGGAAGAAGACGATTTGTATGAGGCAGATTCAGTTGCCGCCTACATCTCGCTGGTGCAGGCGGGAGAGAACCCGTCCGTACCGGTGGCCCTGGCTAATACCAGCCTGGCTGAACAGCTCGCGCAGCTCACCTCCGTCAATACGGATGAATTAGCCGATTTATTCGGCCCCGAAACCTAGTAAGTAGTTGATTTACCTATCCCTGTTTGCTTATCTATTTTTCAGTATTCTCTCTTTACCCACCACCCATGAATAAGAAACAAATTCTCCCGTCATTAGCCGTAGTAGGCCTGATGCTCAGCGCGCAGGTACTCTACGCGCAGGGTGGCTCGGCGGGAGGCACGGCGGGCATCCAGGATGCCACCACGCAGGTTACCAACTACTTCGACCCGCTCACCAAGCTCATGTATGCCATTGGGGCGGTGCTCGGGCTCATCGGGGCCATCAAGGTTTACAGCAAGTGGAACGCGGGCGACCAGGACACGCAGAAAACGGCCGTGTCGTGGTTTGGCTCGATGATTTTCTTGGTATTAGTAGCCACCGTTGTGCGCTCCTTCTTCCTGTAGGCCTGCGCTATCATGCCGGGCTATAACCTCAATCGGGGTATCAACAAGCCCTGGGAATTCCAGGCTTGATTGGGGGCAACGTGTACTACCTCGTGGCGGGTATCGGCCTGGTCTTCGTCGCCTTCGTGACGATGTACCTGGTTGGTACGCCGCTGCTGGCGACGGTCATCATCACGCTGGTATTGGGCGGGGGCATGTGGGCGGGCGTGTTCGCCCTCAATACCAAATACGGGGAGCATGGCTTGATGAAAGCCAATGCCCGGCGCTCCGCGCCGAAGCTCATTACCAATCGGCAAAGTCGCCTCTTCCAACACTTAAACGAGGACCGCCCCGGCGCTAGCCAGCGCCGGGTCTAGGATTCCCTTGCCGATAATGAGCAGCAAAATCCTACCCTCTGCCTCGCTCGAATCGAAGCAGCCGATTTACAAGATTGAAAAGGACTGCCTCATCTCGAAGAACGCCGATGTGACGGTGGCCTTCCGGCTGGAGCTGCCCGAGATTTTCACACTCTCGCGGGAAGACTACGCCCAGCTTCAGCAGGGCTTCGTGAAGGCGGTGCGCCTGCTGCCCGACCACTGCGCCGTGCATAAGCAGGACTGGTTCGTCGAGGACAAGTATGCGCCTGGCTTCGAGGCGGACCGCACGCTGCTCTCGTCAGCTTACGAGCGGCATTTCTTCGAGCGACCCTTCCTCAACCACTTCTGCTACCTGTTCGTCACCAAGATGTCGTCGGAGCGGCCCAACTGGGGCAGCACGTCGGGCCTGCTGGCCCGGCGCAACATCGTGCCCAAGGACATGCTCGACAAGAAGGTGATGGAAGCCTTCTTCGATAACGTGGGCCAGTTCGTGCGAACGCTGGAAAGCGTCGGCCCTACCAATGCGCCCTATATCAAATCGCACCGGCTTACCTCCGACGAGCTGGCCGGCACGGCCGAGAAGGCGGGGCTGCTGGAAAAGTACTTCGCCCTCAACCTGTCCGACCAGGCCCAGCAAGTGGACCTGGATTTGACCAGCGGGCTGAAAGTCGGCCAGCAGTTCTGCAATATGTTCTCGGTGGCCAACCTCGATGACTTGCCGCTGGGCGTGGAATCGGACATTCGCTACGAGCCGCTGAGCACCGAGTACACCGACTTCCCGATTTCGTTCGCGGCCCCCTGGGGCTGCTGCTGGGCACCAGCCACATTCTCAACCAATACGTGTTTCTGGACAACACCCAGAAAACGCTCAAAACCTTCGAGCAGAAGAAGGACCGGCTCAATTCGCTCTCACTTTACTCGCGCCAGAACTCCATCAACCACGAGTTTTATCAGCAGTACCTCAACGAGGCGGTGGCCGACAAGCGCCGCCCAGCGCGGGTGCACGTCAACGTGCTCACCTGGTCGGAAAGCGAGGGCGAGTTGACCGAAGTGCGCAAGCTGGTAAACGCTGCCTTCAACACCATGAACTGCAAGCCGCGGCAGAACACCGTGGACATCGCGGCGCTGTATTGGGGCGGGGTGCCCGGCAACGCCGGCGACTTCCCCAGCGAGGAAACCTTCTACACCTTCATCGAGCAATCGGTGTGCTTCTGGGCCTCCGAAACCAACTACCGCAGCACCGGGGCCACCAAGGGCATCAAGCTCTCCGACCGCCTCAGCGGCAAGCCCGTGCAGGTGGATTTGTCGGATGAGCCGATGAAGAAGCAAATCATCTTCAACCGCAACAAATTCATTCTCGGCCCCTCGGGCTCGGGCAAGTCGTTTTTCACCAATCACATGGTGCGGCAGTATTACGAGCAGGGCGCGCACGTGCTGCTGGTCGATACGGGCAACTCTTACAAGGGCCTCTGCGAGCTGAAAGGCGGCGTGTACTTCACCTACGAGGAGGATAACCCGATTGCCTTTAACCCTTTTCTGGTGTCCGGTAAGCTGGACGTGGAGAAGAAGGAGTCTATCAAAACGCTGCTTCAGGCGCTTTGGAAGAAGGATGATGAGAGCGTGTCGCAGTCGGAGTACGTGTCGCTCTCCACAGCCGTCAGCCTCTACTATGTAATGCTGGAAGAAACCCCGGCTATCCGGGCGAGTTTCAACACGTTCTACGAATTTGTGAAAGGCCCCTACTCGGAGCTGCTGCTGGCCGACAAGGTGCGGGAAAAGGATTTTGACATCGACAATTTCCTCTACGTCTTAAAGCCTTACTACAAGGGTGGCGAGTACGACTACCTGCTGAATTCGCCCCAGGAGCTGGACCTTGTCCAGTCGCCATTCATCGTCTTTGAGCTGGACAACATCAAGGACCATCCGATTCTTTTTCCGGTGGTTACGCTCATCATCATGGAAACCTTTATCTCCAAGATGCGCAAGCTCAAGGGGGTGCGGAAGATGATTCTGATTGAGGAGGCCTGGAAGGCGCTCACTACGCCTGGCATGGCCGCCTACATCAAGTATCTCTTTAAGACGGTGCGCAAGTTCTTCGGTGAGGCCATCGTGGTGACGCAGGAAATCGATGACATCATTGGCAATGAGATTGTGAAGGATGCCATTATCAACAACTCCGACACCAAGATTCTGCTCGACCAGCGCAAGTTCATCTTGAAGTTCGACCAGATACAAAGCCTGCTCTCGCTGACGGAAAAGGAGAAAGCGCTCATCCTCTCCATCAACCGCGACAACAAGCCCGAGCGCGGGCGCTACACCGAGGTGTTCATCTCGCTGGGCGGGGTCGTGTCGAAGGTCTATTCTATCGAGGTTTCCAAAGAGGAATACATCACCTACACCACCGAGGAGTCGGAAAAAATGCGCCTGTTTGACAAGTTCGAAAAAACCGGCGATATGCGCACGGCTATCAAGCTCGTGGCGGCGGAACTGCGCGAAGGCAAATAATCCATTTCAACAAAAGGGAAGAAAATATGAAAACCACCTTGCTTTCAGTAGGAATGCTGCTGGCCCTGGCCGGCTGCGGCGGAGTTGATTCTTCGGCTCCTGGGGCTGCGGCCGGCGCACCAACTGCGGCAGTGGCCGCGCTGCCCGAAGTGTCGGCGGCGACTGCTTTTGCCGATAGCTTGGTGACGCTTCCTAGTGGGGCTCCGGCCGACGCTGTGGCGGCGCGGGCCTACACGCAGGCAGTCGGTGCCTGGTATGGCAGCGAGCTAAGCTCGGGCATCAAAGCGCACCCGCTGGCCGAGGGCACTTGGAAAAACTACCGCGCCGTGCTGCGCATGGTGGCCAAGTCGCGGGGCCTGAAAAAAGTGAAGCCCGAAGATGCTAAACAGTGGGATGGCTTTGCGGGCGAGTGTGAGACGGTGGCCAAGTCGCTGGTCCCACTCACGCAGGACAACCCGGCCCCAACCTCCGACAAAGCCCTGCCCCAGCTGCAAATGGCCTGGGACGGCATGCAGCACGTTCGCCTGGGCGCTGCGCGGCACATGATGTACCTGGAGCACCCCTACACCCGCGACCGACGGTAGCGGCACTAACTATCCACCCTTCTCCACCCTTCCTTTTCCCTCATTATGAATCTGAAAGCAGGAATCTGGAGCCTGGCACTGCTGGGCTTCACCATCTCGCGGGCCTCGGCTCAACTCGTGGTGACTGCCCCGGTGCTGGAAGTTCAGGGGGCGTGCAAACCGGTCTGCAAAGCACTATGAAAGTGCTGTCGTCGGCGGCTAACAAGCTGGTCGCCTCGGGCGTGAAGGAGCAGGAGTTGACCAAAATGTTCTCGGAGAAGAACATGCTCATGGCCAAGAACTGGTACGATGGCCTGCTATCGGTCAGCTCGGCCGTGCGCGACTACCGGCGGGTGCGCAACATCTTCGAGAAACAGACGCAAATCATCTCGCAGTACTCGTCAGCTATCGAGGTACTGCGCCAGTCGCCCTACATCACGCCCACGCAGCTGTCGGACATGACAACCATTTATGGCAAGATGCTAGCCGAAAGCTCCACCACGATTTCAGACCTGCAAACGATTGTCAGCCCGGCCATGCTCAAAATGACGGATGCCGAGCGGATGCGCTTCATCGACCAGTTGGACAGGAAGATTACCGACCAAGCCGGCTTGCTCAACTACTACACTTCGCGCAACCTGATGATGATGCGCACGGCCAAAGAAAACGCGCAGGACCTGCAATCGCTGCGCTCCTTTATGACTTCGGCCCGGTAGGGTAGGGGTCTCACTACCTAAAGCTTACGGCTATGAAATTCCTTCCCAAGCTATGGGCCTTCGTGCTCGTAGCCGGTGCTCACCGCGCCCATGCCCAGTTACCGGCCGTTATCTCAGCCCCTGTTTCGGAGCAGATTTCGCGCAAGCAGATTACCCACCAGACTGTTTCGGGCACTTTGCTCGCGCAGGGCAAAGCCCTCGCGGGAGATATGACGGCGGTAAGCGGTCAGATTAAAGGCGTTATTGACCAGACCCAGCAGTTGCACGACCAGTGGTACAGCAGCCTGCTGCAAATCAGCCCCGGCGTGCGGACCTATCGGCGGGTTCAGGAAATCTACGACCACCAAACCGGCATGATTGGCCTGTATTCCAGCATCCTGCCGGAGCTGCGCACCAAGGGGCTATCGACTGCCCAGCTCTCGGGGCCACGACCATCTACCAAGGCATTCTGAATGAAAATATCGGGCTGCTCAGTGAGCTGGTGGGCGTGCTCAGCGCCGGCAAGGCGAAGATGACGGACCCTGAGCGCATCGAGTTCATCAACAACATTGCCGATAAAATCGGCAGTCAGCATGACCTGATGAACTACTACACCTCCAAATGCCGGGCTATTGCGCGAATGCAGGCCCAGACCACCCAGGACCGCGCTTCGGTGCTTTCCCTCATGGGTAAGCGATAAGCATTTACACTCTTCCTTTTCCACCCACCAGCCTTCCTTTTTTATGGATATCAATACCGTCGTAGCGCAAATGGATGCGCTAGAGGTGATGCTTACTCAGCTCTACGACAATATGATGCCGCTCGTATCGCAGTTCACCACCCTGGGGCGAGCCATCGGCGGGGTAGGGGCCCTCATCTATATCAGCTCCAAAGTGTGGGGGCACATCGCCCGGTCGGAAGCCATCGACGTGTACCCGCTGCTGCGGCCGTTCCTCATCGGCCTCTGCATCCTGCTGTTCCCGCAGCTGTGCCAGGGCCTGCGCGGCATGACGGGAGCTATATCACATAGCACCGACTCGATACGGATGGACAAATCTGCGGAAATCGACCGGCTGCAAACGGAGAAAAAGCGCATTCTGGACAGCAAGCCAGAAAACAAGGACTTCGCTACCAACGATGCCTACGAGCAAAAGCTGAAGGACCTGGCCGGACCTACCGGCATGGGCGGCATCGGGGACCGCATGAGCCTTTCCTTCAACAAGATTGCCTACGATGTAAACCAGAATTTCCGGGAGTGGATGAAGAACACGCTTGAGTTGTTCCACGTCGCGGCCCGCCTGCTGATTAGCGTCATGTCCACGTTTCTGCTCATCGTGCTTTCGGTGCTCGGGCCGCTCACGTTCGGTATTGCCATTTTTCCGGGCTTTGGCGGCGGCATCACCAAGTGGCTGGGTAACTTCATTACGATTTCGCTTTGGGTGCCGGTGGCCAACGTCTTTGGTGCAATGATGGCCACCTTCCAGGTGCAGATGCTTCAATCTGACGTAGACCGGCTGAATGCGAACGCGGGGGTTGACTCCGCCGATTTCGGCTACCTGGTATTCCTCTGCATTGCCATTGTGGGGTACGCGCTGATTCCGAAAATCACGGAAATGCTCATTGCCGCCAGCGGTGCCAGCCAGATGTCCAGCGCCTTCATCGGCGCAGCCACCGGGGCAGCGGCTGGCGCTGGGGCGGCTGCCGGGGTGGCGGGCCGGGCCGGGGCTAGTGGTGTCTCGGGTGCGGCTACTGGCATGGGCGGTGCTATTGGCATGGGGCAGGGAATGGCCGGTGGCACCGGCTTCGGCAACATGACGCGGGGCGAGCAGGCGGGCCACCGGGCCGGCACCGCGTTGCGAGAAAGGGTGGGGGGCTACTTCGGCCGCACTGGCAACAACGCCTAATAAATCAGGACCGCGCCCCACTTCTTCCCTCTAGCATCAACTACCATGTTTGAATCCCTAAAAACCATCGATTCGGCCTTTAAGCAGGTGAAGACGCTGGCTATCATTTTCATTGCCTCGTGCCTGATTCTGGCCATCACAGTGGCCTACTTCTCCTTCCAAAACTCGGCAGCAGCAGCCAATCGCATCTACGTGATTGAAGGGGGGCAACTGCTCACGGCCGGGGCGCGGGATGCACGGGCTGACCGGCCGGTAGAAGCCCGCGCCCACGTCAAGCAGTTTCACGAGGATTTTTTCACACTAGACCCCGACCAGAAGGCTATTGACGGTAACATCAACAAGGCGCTGTACCTGGCCGACAACTCGGCGAAGCGGGAGTATGAAAACCTGAAGGAGAAAGGCTTTTACAACGACCTGATTGCGGCCAACATCAGCATGGAAATCACGGTGGATAGCGTGGTGCTGAGCAAAAACCGCCCATTCACGGCCCGCACCTACGCCCACCAGCGCCTGATTCGGGCCACGTCGATTACCAACCGCGACCTGATAGCCGACTGCACCCTGCGCGACGTGACGCGCTCGGAAAACAACCCCCACGGCTTCATTATGGAAAACTGGCGGGTACTGCAAAACAACACGCTCTCCACCATTTCCCGCTAGGCACTATGGCTACTACCAAAGACGCGCAGTTCTACCGGACGCGCAAGATGGCCACATTCATTCCGGTTGTGGGAGTGCCATTTATGGCGGCTATGTTCTGGCTGGGTGATGGCGGCAAGGGCGCGGTGGCCTCCGGCGCGGCCCCGGTGCAGGCCGGCATCAATATGGATTTGCCCAAAGCGGGTACCTCCACCATCACCAGCAGCAAGCTGGCGGCCTACGCTGCGCCGGTTGATTCGCTGCGCAACCGCGACCTGGTAAATGGCAAGGTGGACACGACCAAAGCGGGGGGCCTGGCCTATGGCGTGGCCACCAGCGGCCAGCCGGCCACGGCTTCCAGCGATGCGGCGGTGCTGGCGGCGCAAAAGCAGCTGGCTACGGTGCAGGCGGCCCAGCAGTCGAGCGGGCAGGTAGCCCCCGGCGGGGTGTCGGCCCTTTCGCCCGAGCAGCAGATGGAACTGATGCGGGCGCAGCATCTGCGTGAGCTGGACGAGGCCCGCACCCAGGCTAGCCTGGAGCGCATCAACGCTCAGTCGATGGCCACGGCCAGCGCGGGCGGCTCGGCCGTGACGGTGAGTAAGCCGGCGGTCGTCAAGAAGAAGCCCACCACCAGGGCGTTGATGGTTGATGAGGATGCGATTGTCTCGCACCTTGGCTCCAATGGCACGGGCAAGAAGCGCACGGCCTCCTTCCAGGGGCTGGATGATGGGAGCACGTCGGGGATGGGGGCCAACACGCTGGCGGCCGTCATTCACGAATCGCAGGAAGTAGTCAGCGGCTCGCTGGTGAAGATGCGCCTCACCGACGCGGCCGTGGTCAATGGCCACCGGCTGGCTGCCAACACCTTCATCTACGGCAAGTGCGCGCTAGCCGGCGAGCGCCTCACCATCACCATCGAAACCCTCAAATCGGGCAACAACATCTTCCCGGCCTCGCTGGAAGTGTACGATGTGGACGGGCTGGAAGGCCTGCACATTCCGGGCGCTATTACGCGGGATGCCTCGAAGCAGGCCGGGGCCGACGCGATGGGCGCGGCCGACATGATGACCATGAGCGGCGACCCCACCACGGCCGCCGCCGGGGTAGCCGTCAACGCCGTGAAGAGCCTCGGTCAGAAGAAGATTCGCCTCGTGAAAGTGCGGCTGAAAGCGGGCTACAACATCATGCTTAAAGTCGATAAGGACTAACCTCAGAATTATGAAAACCACCTCCTGCCTGGCCCTGGCCCTCGCATTCGCTGCTCTCCGGCCTACCCACGCAGTAGCTCAGAAAGTAGCCAACGTTACCGAAGCGAATAAGCTGCCGACCATCAACCTGTATGTGAGCGACCTGAAAACCACCCACCTGGTCTTTCCGCAGCCCGTCACCTATGTGGACCTGGGTAGCTCGGGCATCATCGCGGCCAAAGCCACCGGCTCCGAAAACATCGTGCGGGTGAAGGCGGCCGGCTCTGGCTTCGGCGAAACCAACATGACGGTGCTGACCACCGGGGGTAAGCTCTACACGTTCGTGGTCAACTACCAGCGCAGCCCCAAGCTGCTCGGCCTCGACCTGGGCGCGAACGGGGAGGCGAGCAAGCTGCCCGTGACGCCGCTCTACGTCAGCGACCAGAAGACTACTCACCTGGTTTTTCCCTACCCGGTCACCTACGTGGACCTGGGCAACCCCGGCATCATCGCCGCGAAGGCCACCGGCGCTGAAAATATCGTGCGGGTGAAAGCCGCCAGCAGCGCCTTCCCCGAAGCCAACATGACGGTCTTGACCTCGGGCGGTAAGCTGTACATGTTCCTGGTCAACTACCAGCACGACCCCAAGGTGCTCAGCTTTGACATGGGCGCGGCCGGCGGGGCCGCGGGCGAAGACCAGGCTACCGCCGCGACGGGCGGCGCTATCCTCTCCAACTCGCCTATCCCCCAAGGGAGCCTGGATGCCTACTCGGTGCAGGCGCTGGCGCGGGGCGGCACGTCGGCCAGCGAAAGCGCCAACCAGCTCAGCCTGCGCGCCGGGGCGGTGGGCTACCAGCAGGAGACGCTGTTTTTTCCGCTGCACGTCGCCAACAAGTCGAACGTGACCTACGACGTGGACTTTGTCAAATTCTACATTCAGGACAAGCAGGTGGCCAAGCGCACGGCCGAGCAAGCCATTGAGATTAACCCCATTTACGTTTACAACGGGGCCAAGAAAAAGATAGATGCCCAGGGCAAGTTGCAGCAGGTCTACATCTTCAAGAAGTTCACCATCCCCGAGCAAAAGCAGCTGATAATCGAGCTGTATGAGAAAGGTGGCGGACGCAATATCAAGCTCAAGCTTGCCAACTCGGACCTGCTAAAGGCGCGAACTTTTAACTAAGCGCCCGGCCGGATACGCTGGGCCAAACTTGGTATCGGCACCCGGTTCAAAACCCTATTTCTAATGCCTGGTCATTAATGGCCAGGCATTTTCATTTTCCAGAAACCGCTTTTATATGCAGGATTTCACCCAACGGATGGACGCGCTGGCCCAAGACTACCTGCGCCAGGCGCTCGCCCTCGGGCTGGTGCCCACCGATGAGGAGTTTGTCGGCTGGGTCGATGCGCAGCCGCTGGCTTCGCGGCCGGGCCTGTACCACGCCGGCTGGGCACATTGCTGGGCAACTGGCTTGCCTTCTTTTCAAGAATGGGTACTCACGGCGCGGGGCTTGAGTCTGCCCGATTACCTGGTGCATCGACTTTCAGCGAAAGAGTATGTGCGCTGGGTAGATATGTTCGCCACCTCGACGCTGGCCCGACCTGGCTAGGCTGAGCGCCGAAGCAAATGCCCATATTTTCGTTTTAAGTGAATAATTTTCGCTTTTGGTAAATTTAATTTACCTTTGGGTTGTTAGCCACCAAACAGCCAATTATGAGCTAGCGTATTTATGAGATAACAGACTAATTATGAATGTACTAACCAAGCAAGAATTAAGAAGATATGCGATAGAACACCTGGACGTAGCAAATGCCATTTGGGAACTCTACGATGATATGAAAGCCGCGAATTGGACCAATGCGGCCGAAATAAAAGCCTATGACCCCAGCGCTACCCACGTCGGGAACAACCGCTGGGTTTTTAACCTGCTGCGCAACCGCTACCGCCTGATTGTTAAGATTAACTACTCGCGCCTGCCAGAATTCACCGGCCAGATTTTTGTCCGTTTCATTGGTACGCACGCGGAGTATGACCGCATCACCGACATCGCGAACCTCTGAGCCTGGGAGTCGTCTCCCAACCAACTGTAAAACTCTAAAACTGTATACTATGACTATCCAAACCGAGGCAGAGTACCGGGCTAGTATGAGCCGCTTGGAAGCCCTTGATAGCAATAACCCCGCTAGCCTACCCGAAATGGAAGCGCTGGGCCAGGCCCTAGAGGCCTACGAAGACAGCCACGGCCATGCCCCAGTGCGGCCGGACTCGCTCATTTTTCGAATCGAGCGCTACATGTTCGAGCACCGCCTGAAAAAGCAGGAGCTGGCGCAGCTGCTGGGCATTACGAACAGCCGCCTGAGCGAAGTGCTCAACGGCAAGCGCGCCGTCAACATGGACCTGGGCCGCCGCCTGTACACCAAGCTGAACATTCCCGCTGAGTTTGTCTTGATGCACGCCTAGCCAGCAGTCCCGGCCACCTGCGCGTCGGCCAGGGCCGCCGCCAGCACCGTTTGCACGGGCACGGCCAGCAGCTCGGCTACCCGCAGCGCCTATGGACCTGTTCCGAAGCGTGCGTGACCAGGTGAAAGCCTACGCCCACGAGTTCGTGCAGACGCAATTCTAACCTGCATAATTTCCGGCTGAAACTACTGCCCTGGCTGGTCGTCCACTTCCCGGTTAATGATGGGCAGAATCTGATAGAGCATCTCCTTCGGGATGCCCAGCATATCGCGCTTTTCCGCGTAGTTCTCTAGAAATAAGGCGAAAGGATGAACACTCTGCATCTGCCGCTGCTCGTCCTCGGCTGCGCTGATGCCGGCCCAGGCCGGGGCACGCAGGTAGGCCACGTATTCTTCCAGCATGTCTTCGAACACCAGCCGCCCATCACGGAAGTCCTCGTGGTAGGCCAGGAGCGTATCCACGTCTATGATAATCAGCGGGCGCACGTTGTGCACCGGTAACCCCTGCTGCGCCAGTTGGGCCAACTCCTCCTGAAACCAGTCGTTGACGACCACGTTCAGGCCGGGCTGGTTGTAGAGCCGGTCGTGCACCACCAACACCGGGTAAATTACCAACTCGGCCGGGTCAAAGTCGGTATCGAAAGGCAGCTGGTGGCGCAACAGGCGCGCCACGTTGCCCGCCAACTGCTTCGCCGCCTTGGGGTGCTGGTTTTCGTCTTCGTAAAACTTCTTCTTTACCTCGTCCAGGTAGGTAGCAAAGTCGCGGCCGGCTTTGGCATCCTTGTGCACCAGCACGTCCTTCGACTCAAAAAGCACGGCCCGATTATCGTGGCGGAAATAGTAGTCCGGCTCGGCCTGCCCTTTTAACTGCCAGCCTTCGAAGATGGCCCGGCCACTCAGCGCCAACCCTCGGCCCTGAAAGGTGGCATCCAGCAGCAAATACATTAGGTACTGCTCAGAAAACAGGTCGCAGTACACCGAGCGCCAATCGGGCTCCCGCTGCCCTTTGGTAGGGACCGGTTGGCCAGATTAAATTGAAAGTACAGCCCCTTGTGCAAGGCTTCCAGCACCAGCACCGGGTACACCAGCACGAAGGTGCCGGGCGATTCCTCGCACAGCGGAGTTGCCCGTAAGCTGGTGAAGTCGGCCATATCCAGCGGCTGCCCTTCAGGCAGCGTGAAATGCCGCAGAAAGGCGCACGCCGACACGTAATCAGGCCTGACGGGCACCTCTACCGCAATTCGGCCAGCGGTTTCCGCCTGCGTAACGGGCTTGATTACGCCGCTTAGCTGGCGGAAGTACTCCTGCCAATTCTGGCAGTTGAACCGCTGCACAAAGGCTTGCAGCAGGGGCGCAAAGCGAGCTTCCGCCTCTAAAAACTCGAACAGCCGCACCGACTTTATTAATTGCAGCATCGCAATGTGGTGCAGGCGGTGGTTCACCAGTTCGAAATCGGAGAACGTGCCGGCCAGCGCGGCAGCGGCCAGCGGCTGCGTCGGCAGCAGCTGGCGGGCCACGGTCATGGCCTGGTACTGCTCCCTGATGTAGGACTCATTCAGCACCAGGCAGGCCACAAACAGGCTGCATTCCAACTCGGGCTCGGTCTGCCTGGTCGGCTCGTCAGGCAGTTCGAAGCACAGGCTGTAAAGCTGAAGCACCGTTTTCGGATGCAGGAAATTGAGCTTGGACTCGACACGGCGCGCCAAAGCCTGCGTCTGCTGGTAGACCTGGTTGGCGAAAAGCTCATTATGCTGCGGCCCGAAAAATTGCTGCATGTCCGTCACGTAGTCCCGCTTGGTAGCTGGCGTATGGCTTAGGTAGCCAAGCAGGTGCGAGACGCACTGCAAGCGGTCAAGTCGGTTAATGCCGCTCAGGTAGTCGGCAATAGGCTGCGCAGGCCCTTAAATAAGTCATCAAATTCAACGAGAAGCTGTCGTTTCATAGGCTAAGGGAGGGCCACCGGAGTTGGGACCTTGTTCCACCAACTAGAACACCAAAAAATAGTAACCCGTTAAACAGGTCATCTGGCGAGGCAAGACTTGTACCGAGGAGTAGGAGTGTTAGAAAGTTGCGTTTCATCACAAAATGGATTGGGTGAAAAAGCGAACGGCAGAAATAATGCGAAGCTTCGCCGTGTTCGCGGCCTAGAGTTATCAGGTGTGCCGCCCCGCTCCTTTTTAGACTTTAGGAACCATAATGTTTACTTATCGGCCCTAAACTCTGTCTATCTTTACGGCACCAGCAGCGCATTCTTTTGCAATTGCAAAAACACCGCTGGCAGACGATATTTTTACAATTGCAAAATGCTGTACCAAGTCGATACCCAGTTTTTGGCTTCGCTGGTCCGCGCCAAGCGCGGCAGCCAAACATTGCGCGAGGTAGCCGAGGAGATTAGCAAGACTACTGGGCCAGTCAGCACGGGCACGCTGCTCCGGGTCGAGCAGCAGCACGTACCCGACCTGCCGGTGTTCCTGCATTTCTGCAACTGGCTGGCCGTGTCCCCGGCCCGACTACTCTATACTAAGGAGACAACAGCCCCGGCCGAAACTACGGCGGCAACGGTGGCCCGGCTACTACGCTCCGATGCCCGGTTGGAGCCGGCGATGGCCAACGTCCTGGCGATTATGGTCAAAGCAACCTACGCCCACCTGGCTATTCATGAATAAGCCGCCAAAAGAACAAAAGGGAGAAAAAGGCCTGACCGTGGCCGCTGCCAACCGGCCAGCGCTAGCGCTGGCCGCCGACCTAGCCAGCCGCGTGGCTCCCAACGTTGAGCGGTATCTGCTGCGCGGCCTCGAAGGCTCGGATAACACGCGCTTGGCCTACTCATCCGACTTACGCATCTACGAAACCTACTGCGAAATGCACCAGTTGGCCCCTGGCCCGCTGCCCTGGAAACGCTGGCCGGCTACGTGGCGCATCTGGCCGACGTGGGCCGCAAGCTGGCCACTATCAACCGGCACCTGGCCGCCATCGAAAAAAACCACCAGTTGCTCGGAATGCCTTCGGCCATCAACGAGCCGGCGCTGGACGTGCTACGCAAAGGCGTGGCGCGGGAAATCGGCAAAAAGCAGAAGCAGGCCCCAGCCTTCTCGGTACCGCACCTCAAGCGCACCATCGACCGGCTCGACCTCTCGCGCCCGGATGGGCTGCGGGCGCGGGCGCTGCTGCTACTCGGTTTCGCAGGGGCTTTCCGGCGCTCCGAACTCGTAGGCCTCAACCTGGAGCATATAGAAATGGTACACGACGCGGCCGACGAGGTATTGGTAGTAACGCTCCCCAAAAGCAAGGCTAACCAAGCGGGCGACATCGAGCAGAAAGTCATTTTCTACGCCGAGAACCTGGCCTATTGCCCGATTGAGGCATACAAAGCGTGGGTAGCGCTGCTCGCGGGCCGCAAACAGGGGCCGCTGTTTGTGTCGCTGAAGCGGGGCCGGCCGGGCGAGCCGGGCAAGCCCACCGACAAGCGCCTAGCCGACCGGCGCGTGAACCTACTGGTGAAAGAGCACCTGGGCGCGAAATACTCCGCGCACTCTCTGCGGGTGGCGTTTATCACCACCGCCAAGCTAGCCGGGCAAAGCAACGACTTCATTAAGAATCAGACTAAGCAGAAAACCGATGCCATGATTAGTCGCTACACCCGGCTGGATAACATTATTAAGTATAATGCGGGGCGGTCATTAGGCCTGTAGCACTCCTTGATTATATGGCCTCAATATTGAAGCTGCCTTACGGCTTACAAGGCAACCAGCTCCTTCACATAAAGGACGTACCTAACGGCCTCGCCTGTGCCTGCGTTTGCCCTGGATGTGGGGCACGGTTAGTTGCTCGCAATCAGGGTAAGGTCAAGACAGCTCACTTTGCTCATTATCAAGCGCCGGAATGTGCAACGGGTTTACAAACGGCCCTGCACCTTGCCGCGAAGGAAGTATTTCTACAACAGCAGACCTTTCGCCTACCGGGGGCAGCGGGCATTATTGGCTTTCACGCAGACCACTTTGATAAGCAGGCCTATTTCAGCAGTTTCGCTTACGATGCAGCATCCTATCAGCAGGCCGTGGAAAACCGGCTTGACCTAGACTGCGAATACGCATTTGACGCCCGGTACGTGAGAATCAACCAGGTACTGCTGGAACACCGAACAGGCGATATTATTCCAGATATTATCTTAGAAACAGAAGCAGGGCCTCTGCTTGTGGAAGTGGCAGCTACTCACTTCATAGATGAAGCCAAACAGGAGAAAATCAAGCGGCTAGGCATCTCAACGGTAGAAATTGATTTGAGCAAAGTCAGTCGGGAGCTAAGCAGCGATGCACTGACCGACCTGCTCATTAATCAGATTGACCGCAAGCGATGGGCGTACAATGCCCGGCTGGATGCCAAGGTAGCTGCTCGCCACGCCCACTACCTAGAAGCTGCCCGGCCACTCTTTGCAGCCTGGCACGCCGAGCTGCTGCACGAGCAACAAGAAGAGGAGCGAGAGCGCCAGCGGCAACAGCAGCGCAAGGAATTTTATGCCACCCAAATTAAGCCCATCACTTTTAAAGGAAAAAGGTATGGCACCGCCCGCCAGGTATTGGGGTGCCCGGACCCGCGTCGCAGCTTCGATGGGCAACTATACTCCAACGTCGATGCAGATTGCCTTCGTTGTGCTCACTTCCGGGGCTACGGGGCCGAGCGCAAGTCCGTCATCTGCTTGTATGAATACACAAATCGGCATAAAATCCCCGGCTATGAATCGTATAAGTAGCTCGCGCGCTCCCGGGATTCACCCTGCTTAATTTCGTACTTCAACGCCTGCCAACGTCTGCACTATGAGAAATGAGGTAGAAGTAGTCAACGCAATAGCCAACGACATCTATTTTGAACAAGTCTACGCCCAGGCTTATCACGAACGGAAGCAAGCCTTTATGGTGCATCAACGTCCTTGGTATGTAGTACTCCCCAAAAGTTGGACAGGACAGGCGGGCTACCTTAGTCAACGCCATGAGTCCCAAACGCACCCGCCGCCGCTACACGGCCGAGTTCAAAGCTGAAGTTGCCCTGGCCGCGCTCACCGAGCGCCAGCCCTGGCCGAGTTGGCCAGCCGCTACCAGCTGGCCCCAGCCCAAATCACGCGCTGGAAGCAGCAGTTGCGCGAGCAGGCTGCCCAGGTCTTTGCCCCCGACAGTCCCACCCCGGCTGCCGCCCGCCCGACATGGAGCCGCTCTACGCCGCCATCGGCCGGTTGCAGATGGAGAACGCGCTGCTAAAAAAAACGCAGCCCCGATGAGCACCGCCCAGCAGCGCCAACTGGCGCAGGCCCCCGACCCGGCGGGCCACTCCGTGACGGCCCGCTGCCAGGCCCTGGGGCTGGCCCGCAGCAGCTATTACTACCAACCCAAAGGCGAGAGTGAACTGAACCTGAAACTGATGCGCTTGCTCGACGAGGAGTTTACGCGCCACAACTTCAAGGGCGTGCGCGGCCTGACCCAGCACCTGCGCCTGGCCGGCTACCTGGTCAATGAAAAGCGGGTGCGCCGGCTCGTGCGCCTGATGGGCCACGAGCCGGTCTATCCCCAGCCCCGGCTCACCGTGCCCGGCCAGGGCGCTACGCCTTATCCCTACCTGTTGCGCGAGCGGCCAGCCACGGCCCCAACGAAGTGTGGAGTACCGACATCACCTATGTACCGATGGCGCAGGGCTTTCTGTATCTGACGGCCGTGCTCGACTGGCACTCGCGCTACGTGCTGAGCTGGGAGCTGAGCAACACGCTGGCCGTGGACTTCTGCCTGAGCGCGTTAGCCGAAGCCCTGCGCCAGGCCCCGGCCCGTACATCTTCAACTCCGACCAGGGCAGCCAGTTTACCTGCCCGGCCTACGAGCAGGCCCTGTTGCAGGCCGGCTGCCGCATTAGCCGCGACGGGCGGGGCCGGGCCACCGACAACGCCTTCATCGAGCGCCTCTGGCGCACCGTGAAGTGGGAGCACATCTACCTGAACCCGGCCGACGACGGGCACCAGCTTTACCGCCAATTGCAGGCGTACTTTGCCTACTACAACCACCAGCGCCCCCACCAAAGCCTGGCCGGCAGCACCCCGGCCCAGGTGTACACGACTACTCCCTCATTCAAGCATTCCTGAAATACTTAACAAGCCCCGCCAAGCTGTCCAGTTTTTGGGGAGTAGTACAGTACGAGTTTGCGATGCAGGCAGAAAGCCGAAGATATTTTCAAACCTTAGCCAGTCGGCATTCTTTGCAGTGGATGATGGGTAATGAGCATGAACCTATTACCTACGCTGAGCCTCCTTTACCGACGAACTACGCACCCTGGCCGGACAGGCATACCGTCCCCGAGGTGCTGGTACCCTGGCGGCAGTTGGTATATGATTTTAATCACAGCGTGGAACGGGTGGGCTATCAATCCTTGACTCAACAGGCGTTCTATCAGCTGTGTAAAGATGATTATGAATTCCGAATCCGCTGGACTCCCTACGCCAGCTTGGAGTTCATTGAGGAGGCTAACCCATATGAAATAGCTGAGTTACTCCTTCCCTAAGTTGCAAAGCAATGCCAGTTAATCCCCAGCTAGCCCCCGCGCCGGTAATAGCTCAGGTTATTTCTCCGACAGCCATTCTCTACGCGCTGCAAGTGTATCCGCACGATGGCTACGTGGTGGAGAGTCGTTGCCGTGGCATTGGTCCCCCGCAGCCCTTCTTCGAATTCAGCTCTGACACTGAACCCCGAGGCATACGCTACGCAGCATACGAAGAATATTACCATCCTGTGCTCAATGAACCAGCGCTGGCCCGAAGCGGGGTCAAGCGAGAAGATATCGAAGCTTGGTTAAAGGTGCCAGGCAACGATGCCCTAGCGCACCCCGAATATGCTTCTTTATGCTTGCGATGGGGAGAAAACCCTGGGGCGTTTACGTGCAGGAATACGTAGTGCCAGCTGGAAATTCAGAACACCAAGTTGTATTTACCCCCTTCTCCTGCTGGCATTCTAGAATAACCTATTACCGTATTCATTCTTCATTTTCCGGCAATAGCCGCCACGAAAAAGCACTTAAAGAATAGGGCTTGCTACGGGAGCACACCGCAGCAATTAATTCAGAAGGCGACTGGTACGGCTGGTACAGTACCGATTGGGTAGCCGTGCAGCGTGCGCTGGCGGCCCTCCGGTTGACGCCCGTGCTGGCTCAAGTTGTTACTCACTATTGGGTGAGCCTACATGAGCGCGAGGATGAAATAACCTGGACCGAACACTTCTACCTGGAAAGTGAAGCACTAGCCCGCTATGCTCAATTTTGGGAGAATCCAGCATACGATGCGTTTCGGACCAATGAGCACCCACGATTAGTAAAAGGAGGAGTAAGCACACTGCGGGATGAAGCAATAGATGGGTGGCGCAGTGGTGAAAAAGTGCTTTTGTCCCGAGTAGCAACTGAAGTTGCGCGGCGATAGACGCTTTCTCAAAATGGGGCGCTAGTTACGAGCTTACTTTCTCGTAAATTTACAGCTTGTCTTTTTCTAAACGCTTTCAGTTTTATGGACAGAATAGGATACATTGTGACCAATAACTTTATACTCATTGGCGTTGATACAAACCTTATAATAACCCAAAGCAAAGGCTCTGAGTCAGTTACGCTCCACCTTACCGACGCACGCAAGGTGCGGCTACTCTCACCCACGGTAGCCGTCGCGGTGGTGGGCCTACCTGCCAAGGCAGGCGACCTCTACAACTATCTGGGAGCCTTGACAAACACCAACAACACATTTGATGAGGTCGTAACTGACGTTACGACGCTATTTAATCAAAATGCGCACGACATAAAAGCACAAATGCTTGAAGTCGTAGCGGTTATCATGGCGAACCTCGATGAGCAAGGAGCGATTAAAGAGGAGGTGGTAAAGGCCCATTTTGCCGGTGACTTAGGCAAACTGCAAATCGTGGAGGAATCACTGCAAATGGTCCGCCACCAAAACCACATGGCTACTCAGTTTTTCGCCTTTGCCCATGAGCACGGCAAAAATTTATCGGCACGCTATATGGTAATCGGAGCCAACGCCTCGGGCCACCGGCAAGACAACCTACCAGTTGACAACTACGATTTGGTACTGACTTCAAGCATGGAGCAGGTCAAAAAATTAGAAGCGGCGCAAGGCTTAATGCAACAGATGATTAGCGGGTCGATTCCTCACGGTTGGGACAACGACCCTGCGAAGGTCGATGAGATTAAAGAAATGGCGCGGGGCTTAATCAGGCAAGGGTTAGAAGGCAGTAACCCTTTCCCCGAAATGACACCCAACATCGTTTTCTATGAGTTAAGCGCGGCAACCGGGTATGTTTTCGCTGAACCAGCACAGAAGTTGCGCCAAATCGACATCAAACGCAACTCTCTGTAGTAAAGAAGAGAAGACACCCTAGTGTAGAACAAAACCCCTTACTTATGATACGCGAGCGGAAACGGACGACCGATTTTAACACTTGGCTACAGGCCGTGGAGCTGGAAGACTTAGAAGTTTACGCTCTTTACCAAGCAGTAGAGAATTTGATAACCGAAGGTCTATTTACTTGTAGTCCGGGACGGGACATTGAATCCAGCGTGCATGTGGTTACAACTCCTGCTGTTGATTTAAAGCTGGATTTAGTTACGGAGGATGCCCGCAAAGCGTTTCTGACGCATCTGCGGCATGAGTACATGAGCGGAATGGAAGCTGATGTTTGGCTGGCAATCCAAAAAGAGAAAGATGCAGCGTAGCAAACCGGCCTAAATTAGGCAGGGAATATCTGCAAGCGACTAGCATACTAACACTTATTTGCCGACTACTGCATGGATTTACCGGATTGGCCTGCCCCAGAATTCAAGAAAATAGAGCTGACCTTCCGCAATGGCAATTATGCCATGCCCCAGGCTGTAGAATACAGATACTGACGCATCCGTCGGGCGATGGTCGGGTAGTGGAGGTTGCCCTGTTTCAGGAGCATCGCTACGCCTTCTACTACTGGCTTCGCTGGACGCGCGAATTGAAGCAAAAGGCCCCGCCCTGCTTGGTCAGCTTGGATTGGCATCAGGACTTAGGCTACCCGGCGACATCGAGCAGGAGTGGCTTGATAAATTAGACCAAACCGACGACGCGGCAGTAGCTGGATTTTGCTGGGCCAGCCTGCCCGGCAATAACGACGGTCAGATTATGGCAGCGGCTTACCTTAATCTAATTGGCAACGTGTACGTTCACTGCCGGGATGGTGATGGCGAAGAGTGGGATGATGAGCACTTTACGGACAAGTTTGGCAATACCCACATAGTCCGCAAATTCAAGACCCCGCAACAATTAGAAGCAGCTCTGTTAGCGTCCAATGAGCAGGCCGCTTACTTTGATATTGACCTGGATTTCTTCACGTACCGCAACCATTATACCGAAGGCGGTGGCCGATTTACCTACATGCCCAAGCGTAAAATTGTGGACCTACTGGCCCGCAAACGCTACTCATGCAATGGATTTTTGAGCGGCTGGCTGGTTTTACAATTGCAACGGAGCCGGAGTTTTGTGGCGGCATTTCCAAATCAAACAAGCTGCTTGACATCCTAAGTAAATTATACTTCACCCCTGACCTGTTTACTGATGACTGCGAGTGGAAGCACTTGCGAAAGTAAATGGTCTGCCTGGCGGCCCAACGAGTTAAGCCGAGAAGCCCAAACGTAGCGCAGGCAAAGTGGAAACAGGTCGTTACCTTCGACCTTCCACTTTATTCGCTATGACGTTTGCAGAGTTAGTTGAACAGTTTTTGCTGCTTCGGTTGCAGGTAGCCTACGCGGGGGAAGCGAGCACGCCTAGCTGGTGGCCCACCAGCTGCCTGACCGCCGATGCCGCGTTGGATTTTAAGCATTTATTCGCCGATGCCGCGCCCGCCGTGGCCTGGCAACTTAGTAGTCAGGCAGCCTGTCAGGCGCACGATAAGTGGCTGTCGGGAATGGATTATCATTTATTCCGGCTGCCCGAAGGTCTGGAAGAAGCCATCTATTACACCGGCCTACAACTGCCGGTAGCCCAGGCGCAGCAGTGGCTAAGTGAGAAAGATGCCTTGCGGACGGTACCAACCACAACGGCTACGCTGGCTACGGGTGCCCAACGGCTGGGCAGCAGTGCCGATTTGCTTTCCGGGTCGGCGCTGCCGGCATTGCGGTCCTGCTACGGGGCTGCTTTGCGGGGCGGTGTACAGGTATTTCCTTACTTCACCACGGCCTGATTATGCGTACTACCCAGCTTTTCACGGCGGCCCTCAACAAGGGGCAGGCCCTGCTACCCGAGGTGCATCAATTGGCCCAGCATTGGCAGCCGGGCATCACAGCTCAAAAACTGGCCCAGGAGGCGCTGGCCGCCGGCTACCTGGGCCGGGCCACCGAAGCTCGCATCCGGGACGTGGTGGCGGTATTCAGCCGCCGTTTCATGCGGGGCCAGCCACAACCCGTGGTTCATATTCAGGAGTTGGCCAAGCAGTTGCCTACAGCGGGCATCTTTACTGAAGTATGCTTGCTGCACACTGCGGCTGCGCACCCGGAGCTGCTGGCTTTTCTGCAAGAAGTTTACTGGCCTGCCCACTATGCTGGCCGCCGCGACCTGCCAAAGGAAGCAGCGCAGGACTTTTTGCGCGAGGCCCAGAAGCTGGGGCGCACGGGCAGCGACTGGTCGGAAGGCTTAACCGAGCGCACCGCCCGCCGCCTGACCGGCACCCTCACCGAATTTGGCCTGCTGGGCGCGCCCAACCGGCAGGGAACTCGCTCGCTACGGCCATTTCAGCCGCACCCCGAAACAGTGGTGTATCTAGCTTATTGGCTGCATGAGTTGCACTTAGATGTACCCGCGCTGCTGGCCCACCCGCTGTGGCAAGTACTCGGCCTGCAAAGCGCCGATGTGCTGCCCGCTTTGCGCCGCCTGACCCTGCACAACTGGCTTACCGTGCTATCAGCCGGCGACGTGCTCCGCCTCGAATGGACTTATCCCACCACTACTGCGCTCCTGCATGACCTCACTCACCGAAGCATTTACGCAGTTGCTTGATGCGCTGAACACGCGCTACCAAACTATTAACCCGACCGGGGCGGCGCAGTTTTACTATCTCGTTTTTCCGCCGGACCAAGCGTTGGAAGTGAAACGGCAGCTGCACAAGTGGCGAAAGCGCCTGACTGACAACGGTTATAAGACGCGGGAATACAGCTTTGCTAAAGAGCTGCCGGGCTTGGCCGAGAAGCATCCGCTCCTGTCCAGGTCATTACAGCTGGAAGCCACCAAGCCGCTGCCGGCTGCCGATAAGTTCGCGGCCAGCCCGAAGCTGCTGCACCAAATCACGGGGCCAGCAGGCGAAAAGCTGGCGGCTGACATCACCACGCGCTTTGGCGCTTCGGGTGAGAAGACCGTGCTACTGCTCACCGACCTAGAAGCCCTGCACCCGGCCGTTCGCATTGGTACCATCGAAAACCAGCTTACCCAGACGCTGAAAGGCCCTGTCATCGTGTTTTACCCCGGCCAGCGCACGGCCAAGTACGCGCTGAAATTCTTGGGCTTCTATCCCGAAGACGGCAACTATCGCTCCACCCACTTTGAGGCCACCACTGCATGAGCATTCGTACTCTTTTTAACCTAGAAATAGAGCGCCCGATTGAGCCGGTCGTGAATTATGGCACCAACGCCAAGCGCGAAGCCGCGCTGCTGATGGAAGTGCAGGAGTACGTCACTACCCCCACATCGAGGAGCGAATTGAGAAGCTGCTTGAAGCGGTAGAAGATGGGGCCAATGGCAGCGCTAACACCGAAGTTGGTATTTGGGTATCTGGCTTTTACGGCTCCGGCAAAAGCTCCTTTACCAAGTACCTGGGCATGGCCCTGGACACTGACAAGAAATTGGATGGCCGGCCATTTCGGGAGCAGCTGGCCGACCGACTCAATCCCACCTTGCGCCAGCGCCTGCTGACGCTGGCGCAGCGCCACCCGGCCGCCGTGGTGATGCTGGACCTCGCCTCGGAAGCCAGCGGCGCAATGCGGTTGGTACACGAAGAGATGTACCGCAAAGTGCTGCAATGGGCGGGTTTCTCGACCGAGGCCCGCACCCGCGACCTGGAGCTGAGGCTGCTGCGCGATGGCAAGCTGGACGCTTTCAAGGCGCGGGCGCAGGAAGAAGCCAGCGGCCTAACCTGGGAGGAAGTGCGCGATGACCCCTACTTCGGTATTCAGGTGGCTTCGCAGCTGGCCCATGAATTTTACCCGCAAAGCTTCTCCACGCCCGACACGCTGGCCAACACGGCAGAGCTGCAAATCGAGCGCGGGCTCGACGAAGATGTAGCTACCATGCTGAGCCTAGTGCGGCAGCGTACCGGCTACCACAACGTGATTTTTGTGATTGACGAAGTGGGCCAGTACGTGGCCCCTTCCGACGACCGCATCCATGCATTGCAGGGCCTAGCGGAAGCCTTGAAACAACAAGGCCACGCGCTGCTGATGGTGACGGCCCAGCAGACATTGACCAATGATAACCCTGACGCGGCCCTCAACTCGGCCAAGCTGGCGAAGCTGCGGCCCGTTTCCCACTTGGCTTGGAGTTAGAGTCCAGCGATATCGGGCACATCATTACCGAGCGTTTGCTGAAGAAGAATGCGCCTGGCGTAACTACACTACGTCAGCTATTTGAGCAGGTCAGCCAGAGCGTTCAACACGCTACTCGCCTGCAAGATGTGAGCGTGCTACGGCTACCGGAATTCAGCCAGGACCGATTCGTTGACCTGTACCCCTTCCTGCCGCAGCACTTTGCCTTGATGCTGCGGCTACTGAGCCGGCTGGCTACCAAGCACGGCGGGCTGGGCCTGCGCTCGGCCTTGAAGCTGACGCAGGATATGCTACTCGATAAAACCAGTGGCACGGCAGTAGCCGATGCCGCACCCGGCCGCCTCATTACCCTTACCGACTTTTACCGGGTGCTGACGCTGGAAATCAGCCGCTCCCTGCCCTACCTGGCCACGGCCGTAGATAAGGCCGCCAGCTGTTTGGGGCCAGTTCGCTGGAAGCCGAAGCGGCGGCGGCGGTAGCCGTCATGCAAATCATTGAGGAAGTAGTACCCGTCACGTTTGTCAACGTGGCGGCCCTGCTCCAGCCCGATGCCCGTCAGCTCCGCACCCCGGCCCAAGTGAAGCAAGCGCTGGAACAGCTTATTGCCAGCGACGCGCTGCCTTTCGCCCTGCTCAACGACCAGGTGCGTATCATGAGCGACGAGGTGAAGGAGTTGGAAACCGAGCGCAACAAGCTTCAACCGCTCACCGCCGACCGGCTGCGCTTGGAACACGAGGTGCTGAAAGAACTACTGCCCGACACCACCCGCCGCACGATGCTGGGTGGCAACCGGCCGTAGTAGCGGGCCTGTTCTGGTATCCGGGGCCGATGTGCTATCGCAGGTGGCGGCCGGGGCCGACCCCATTCAGGTAGTCGTGACGCTGCTCGACCCCGCCGAGTATCAGACCCAGCTAAGCCAGCTGGCCCTGCGCTCGACCGACCCGCAGGAACACAACCGGCTGTATGCCTGCGGCCAGCTACCCGCTGGCTGGCACGACCAAGTGCGCGACCTCTACCGGGCCGGCGAAATCGTGCGCCTCAACCAGCACTCGGCTCGCCCCGGCGACGAGGCGCAGTACGTGCGGAGCCAGCAGGAACTGACGCGCCGGCTAATGCGTGAGCTAGGCCAGAAAGTGCGCCAGAGCCTCGAAAATGGCTCTTTCATCTTCCGGGGCTCGCAGACGGCGGCCCGCACCGAGGCTAGCACCCTACCGGGTGCCCTGGGCAAGCGGCTGAAAGACGTGGCCGAGCTGACGTATGAAAAGTACAACCTCGCGGGCCAGCCCACCGCGGCCGAAGCAGCGGTGCAGTTTCTGCAAGCAAAAGACCTGACTACCCTGCCCACGCAGTTTGACCCGCTGGGCCTGGCCGATAGCAACGGGGCGGTGCGAGCCGACCACCCCGCGCTGGTGGCCGTGGCCGATTATCTGCGCCGCCACCTGCAAGCTGATGGCCGCCCGCTGCTCGACGTGTTCAGCGGGCCACCTTTCGGCTGGTCGAAAGACACCACCCGCTACCTGGTAGCGGCCTTGCTGCGCGACGGGCGCATCAAGCTGCGCACCGGTGGGCAGGACGTAAGCGGCACCAGCACCGAGGCCCGCGCTGCCATCGGCAATACGAGCGGCTTCAACCGCGTGACGCTGCGCCTGGCCGATGGCGTGCCCTCGGCCGAGCTGCGCAACAAGGCGGCCTTCCGCCTAGAAGAGCTGACTACCGAAACGGTGTCCCCACGCTGAACGGTATCGGCCGGGCGGCCCGCGAGTTCTTTCCGGGAAAAATAACCGCGCTGGCCGGCCTACCCAGCCGTTTACAGGCTGTGCAGGTGCCCGGCCCGAGCGGGCTGAGCGGGTGCTCACGCAGCTGCGCGACTTGCTGGCTGGCGATGATGCCGATGTAATCAGCCGCCTCGGTGACCCTGACAATCAATTGGTTTCGGACCTGAGCTGGGCCGACAACCTCAAACGGCAGTTCGACACGGGCTTGGAAAACACGCTGCGGGAGCTGCTGCCGCTGCGCGAGCGTCTGGCTCGCCTACCCGACGTGGTAGCCCTGGCTGAGCTGCGCCGCGCTACGGCCGAGCCCCTGGCCAAGCTGGATGAGTTGCTGACGCACGACACGTTTGGCGGGCGCACGGCCGACCTGACCGCTGCCCACCGGCAGCTCGATGCCGCCCTGAAAGCCGGGGTGCAGGCCCTGGCCAGCCACCAGGTAGAGCGCCTGCGCCAAACAGCGGCCGAGCTGCGCGGCCTCTACACCTGGAGCTACCTGGACGTGGAAGCCCAAACTGCGATTGACGATGCGCTAACGGCCCTCATGCAGCCTTACGAGCGGGTGCGCCCTGGCACCCTGCGCGACCTGGAAGACCTGCAAAACCACGGTTACGCGGTAGAAGAACGCCTGGCAGGCCTGCGCCAGCGCGTGAGCGAAGCCCGCCCGCCCGCGCCGCCGCCCAGCGAAGTAGCCGAAGACGACCAAGGCAAGCCTGGCGAGATGGCTACGCCGCTACGCCTGCGCCGCCGCCTCACCTCCGTCGCCGACCTCGACCAGTTGATTGACCGCCTGCAACGGCTGCGCGCCGGCTTCACCACCGGCCAGGCCGTCGAACTTGATTTTGAAGACTAACCCGTACTAATTTTCTGCTACCCGCTACCCTACTCCAATTGAACTTGCTCATCAAGTAATTTCATCGGAGCCGGGTAGCGGTTTTTCCCACGCTATGACGCCCGCCGAACGCTCTTTGCTCCGCCAGTTTGTGGCCGATGCCCGTGCTGCTCTCTACCGCGACTTTGAGCAGCAGCTGCCCGGCTACGGCATCTTCTTCCAGCTGGCTCCAGTGACCGCTGGCGCGCCGCCCGCCTACACGGGTGTAAAGCTGACGGCCCCAACTGAGCTGCCCAACGCCGACCGGGCCACTCGCGCCAGCGCGGCGCGGCTGCAAGAGCGCCTGCACTACCTGGCCACTACTGTGCCCGGTGCCACCGCCAGTGGCCCGCCTCGCTTGGCCGAAGCGTTGCCCGGCTGCTGCTCGAACAGGCCTATACATTTCTCAACCGCCTCACGGCCCTACGGCTGGCCGAGGAGCGCGAGATAGTGCTGGAATGCCTGCGCCGTGGCCCGCAATCAGAAGGCTACACCGACCTATTTTCCCTCTATACCAGCCAGGCCTACCCCAGCGGCGATGCCCGCTACGCCGCCTTCATCCGGGCCAACTTTGACCGGCTGGCTCGTGAGCTACCGGGCCTGTTCGGGGCCTTCTCGCCCTATGGGCTACTTTGGCCGCGCCAGGCCGCATTTGAGATGGTGCTCACTCACTTGCGCCGCCCCGACCTGGGCTTTGCCTGGGATGCCGATGAGACACTGGGCTGGCTCTACCAGTACTTCAACTCCGATGCCGAGCGCCAGGCCATGCGGGCCAGTAGTCGCGCCCGCGCACGAGCCGCGAAATGGCCGTGCGTAACCAGTTTTTTACCCCGCGCTATGTCGTCGAGTTTCTGACCGATAACACGCTGGGCCGCCGCTGGCGCGACCTGGCCGGCCCTCTCCGGCCTTGGCTGCCCGCTGCCGCTACCTGGTTGCTAGCGAAGCCCCGGATACTGAGGTAGCCCCGACTGCCACGCCGGCCGTGGCTCCCCACCGGCCCGGCGGCTGGGGCGAAGGCCAAAAAAGAAAAGGCTGCTCCCCAGTTGAGAGCTTGCCAGTGGAGGAGTTCCCTTTGCCGGACCCCCGTGGCCTGCGCGTGCTCGACCCCGCTTGCGGCTCCATGCACTTCGGTCTGTACGCCTTCGATGTGTTTGAAACAATTTACCTCGATGCCTGGGACCGGCTGCCCGCCGCTACCGTGCTCACCGATGTGCGGGCGGCGCTGGCGGCCGAGCACCCCGACGACGAGGCTGCCCAGCGCCGGGCCTTTCAGGCGCGGGTGCCGGGCCTGGTGCTGGCCCATAACCTGCACGGCGTAGACATTGACCCCGCGCCATCCAGGTGGCGGGCCTCACGCTGTGGCTGCGGGCGCACCGCACCTGGCAGCGCCTGAAACTGCGGGCCGCCCAGCGCCCCGCATCGGCGAGGCGCGGCTGGTATGGGCCGAGCCGCTGGCCGAGGGCGAGCTACTGAATGCCTTTGGCCGCACCCTGCGCCATGAGACGCTGCCCGGCCAAACCAAACCTCTGGCCCCGGCCGAGGCCGATGTGCTGACGGGGCTGCTACGCAGTGTGGCCGCCCACACCCGCCTAGTGGGCGAAGCGGGCTGGCTCGTGCCGCTGGAGCAGGAGCTGAGCGGCCTCATTGAGGCGGCCCGCCTGAACTGGTCCAACGCTCGCGCCGCCGTGGCCCAGGCTGCGCAGGTTGATATGTTTCGGGGTGCGCCGGCGCAGCAACTGGGCTTGCCCTCACTGAAGCGCTGGGCCGGGTGCGCCGCAAAGCATTTTTTGAGGAAGCCGAAAGCCTGTTACTGGCCGCGCTCACCCTGTATGCTGAGCAGGCGGCTGGCCCCGATGCGTATCAACGGCAGCTGTTCGCCGCCGACGCGGCCGCACCCTGGCCCTGGTGGACCTCTGCCGCCTACGCTACGATGCTGTGCTGATGAACCCGCCCTTTGGCGCGGCGGCGGCGGCCAGTAAGTCCTACCTCGAACGCACCTACCCTAGCGCCAAAATGGACATCTTCGCCATGTTCGTGGCGCGGGCGCTGAGCCGGCTGCGGCCGGGCGGCTTCGTGGGCATAATTTCCTCGCGCACGGGCTATTTATCTCGTCATTCAAAACCTTCCGCGAGCAAGTGCTGCTGCGCCACCATCTGCCGCTGGTGGCCGACCTAGGAGGCGAAGTGCTTGATGCGATGGTGGAAACTGCCGCTTATGTGGTTCAGCAAGCCCCACCCATTGCCCAGCCGACCACATTCCTGCGCCTGCTCAATGTACCAGGCGATGAGAAAGAAGCTGCTTTACAAGAAGGGATGCTAAATCTGGCATCACCACTTCGTTTTGAAGTACCCACAACGGCATTTAAGGAGATACCGGGGAGTGCTTTTTCCTATTGGGCCGGATTAAGTATTCTTTCTCAGTTTTCTCAACAGCCAGCTTTTAAACCTAGTGCTGGTTATGCGGCAGTGGGTTTACAGACTAGTGACGATTTAAGATTTGTCAGGTTGTGGTACGAATGCTTCTCAAATAATTGGAAGCCGTTTTCAAAGGGTGGCCGTTTTTCACTATTCTATGGCCCTCTTGATACTAATGTTTTATGGGGAGAGAATGGACTCGAACTTAAAGCGTGGGCGCATCAAGTTGGGGGAGCTGGTCAAAGAACATTCGTTCAGTTCATCTTTACTTTAAGGCTGGTTTGACTTACCAGCTAAGGGCATCTAAGCTCTGCCCACAGGCAATGCCTGTTGGGGCTATCACCAGCGTTCGGGGACAAGGAATATACCCAGCAGAAAACCCACGAGGAACTGAAGAGACAAGCTTGTTGAACATGTCTGTGCTTGCTTCTCAACCATTTGACTTTTTGGTCAAACTAATGCTCGGTAGAGAAGGTTTTCCCAGCTTTCAATCTGGTTCTCTCAACAGCACCCCCTTTCCGTCCGCTCTGCAATTGCCGGCCGCTGCGCCGGTAGTGACCGAGCTGGTGGCCCTGGCCCAGCGGGGCCACGCCGTGCAACGGGCGCGGGAGTTCACCCGCGAGACGTCCTTGCACTTTCGCCTGCCCGCCGTGCTGCTACCCGCCGCCCTGGCTGGCCCGGCCGTTGCAGAAACCCTGTCCCCCGCCTTGGCAGCTGCCGTGGGCGCGCCCCCGCTCCCAGCCACTGACCCCACCACCCTAGCCGAAACGGCTACCCTGGAAGCTGCTCGGGCTGCTGCCGTCAGGCCGAAGTACAAGGCATTCAAGGCGAAATCAACGAACGGGTGTACACCGCCTACGGCTTCGGTCCCGCTGAGCGGTCGGCCATCGCGCAATTCTATGCGGCCCCTAGCAGCGCCAGCGCCGATGACGAAGCACCGGCCGACGAAGACGATGAGGCCGACGATAGCGCCGCCCCCGGCAGCCCCGACGACGTAGCATTTGCCCTCTGGCAGTGGCTGCTGGGCGCTGCCTTCGGCCGCTGGGATGCACGCCTGGCTCTGGCCCCACCGGCCTGCCCGCCCGGCCGGCCCTTCGAGGCCCTGCCGCCCGCTCCGCCCGGTGCGCTGCGCCACCCCGCCACCGGCCGCCTGGCTGCCACTGCCGCCGACGTAGTCGTTGCGGATGTTCCTTACCCCATACCCGTAGCCTGGTCGGGCGTGCTGCCCTCGACCCCGACCACCCGCACGATGTAGCGCGCCACCTGCGCCAGCTGCTGGACACGCTGCGCCCGGCCACCGCCGCCGCCCTCGAAGCTGAAAGCCGCGCCCTGCTGGCATCTGCCCGCGCCGACCTTACCGGCTGGCTTACCGAGTGGCTGGGTCGCCCCGGCGCGGGCGGTTTCTTCGATCGCCACTTGCTGGCCTACTCCCGCTCCAAGCGCGAGGCCCGCTCTACTGGCCCCTGCAAGCGCCCGGCACCAGCTACGTGCTCTGGCTCTACGCGCCCCGCCTGAGCCGCGAAACGCTGTACGCCGCCCTCAACGATTACGTAGAGCCGCGCCGCCAGCGCGCCCGCGACGAGTTACGTCAGTTCAGTGAGCTGCTCAACGGCCCCACGCCGGCCAGCGCCCGCGAGGCTCGCGAGCAGCTGCAACGCCGCGACGAGGTGGCCCAGCTTGTGGCCGGCCTCGACCAGTTCGTGACCCACCTAACCAGCGTGCTCGACCAGCCCGGCTTTCAGCCCCACCCGACGACGGGGCGGCCATCAGTGCCTGCCTGCTGGCCGAGCTGTTCAGCCACCGTGCCTGGCGGCGCAAGCTGGAGCAGCACCGCGCCAAGCTAGTGGCCGGCGATTACGATTGGAGCCACTTGGCCCTGACGATGTTCCCGACCCGTGTCCGGGAAAAGTGTCGGCAGGACCGTTCGCTGGCCATCGCCCACGGATTGGAAGCGCTGTACGAGGGGCCGTTGGCGGACTTGGGTACAGTGGCAGAAGAAATAGAAACCGCTTAGCAACTGACTATGAATGCAACTGAACGCATTGTCGAACAATACTTTCGACTGCATCATCATTGCCTGACGGTTTCTGATTTGAAGATACCCAGTGCTGAAGGGCGGCAGATTGATTTATTGGTAATCAAGCCTAGCACTGAGCCTGGCAAACCTGCCACCTATTTGCATGTGGAGGTCAGCGTGACGTCCACTACGCACAATCCTAAACTTGACAAAGCGCTTCCCAGGCATTTTGACCACAAGTTTTTTGGTGGTCCGCCTTTGCGAAGAGAACGGGTTAGTAAAAATACGCCCGACATTCTGAGGCAGCTTAAATCTACTTATGAACTGTATGGCGCTGAGTGGGCATCTGTTCAGCGAGTATGGTGCCTATGGAAATACAACAGCGCTGGCGTTGCTAAACTGCAAACAGATTTAGCGGCTGCACACGCGGAAGTTTCTGCTGATAAGTTTCGGGTCCTTTCCTTTCGTGATGAAGTAATGCCCAAGCTAGCTGGTGCGCTAGGTACCAGCCACCACGAAGACGAACTGGTACGTTTGGCTAGCTTATATGAAACTAAAGCACAAGAGGAGAAAAAGTTAGCTCTCAAATTAGCAAAGCAACAGGCTCAGGCTGCCAACAAAAAATTCACCCCACCAGTCCCGGAAGACCCTACTGCTTCGCCTTTCAATTTTATTCTGCCTTAAATGCCCACCATCAGCACCTTCATTCAAAACCTAATTCAGCAAAAGCTGACCAAGCGGCGTTGCGTGGTGGTGTACGACCCCCTGCAACGCTACGCCGAATTGGTAGCTGAGTTGGCAGGGCCTGCCGATGCGCCCCAGGCCATAGTGGTGGCTGCGCTTCCAGGGCCTACCCAGGCCCTGCTGCACGCCTGGGCCGCGTGGGCCAACCTGGGCAGTCGCCCCAGCCCCGGCTTGCCGCTGCTGGTGTACGTGGCCACGGCCGCCCCCAGGGCGAAACGGCCCAGCGCGCCGACCCGTTTTGGGCGCTTGCGGCCTCCAGCAGCGCCTTTGGCTGCACCGATGACGAGCAATACGCCCAGCTCGCCCGCCAGTGCTACCCCGACCACGTCAGCAAGCTCCGCGAATTATTCGCCGCGCCGCAGCCCCCCGCTTTCGCCGTGCTCGACAACCTGGGCGGCGGCGAGCGGTGGCCACAGTTGAGCCACTACCTGCCGGGCCGCGAGTCGCGGGCCGAGTTGCTGCGGGGCCTGCTGCTGCCCAGCCCGACACCGATAAGCGCCTGCTGGCCGCCACCGACTGGGTGAGCGAAGCCCATCGCCTGACGGAAGTGGCATTGGGCGTGCTACCCACCGAAAACACGTTGCCCACGCTCCGCCGTAAGCTCTGGCAGCTGGTGTTGATGGGCGAGTTTGTATTTGACTTGCTTTGCCCGCTACCGCCTGCGCTGCTGGGCGTAGTCCGGGCTGCTGACTCGGCCCGTGACCTGGTGCTGCGCTTGGCCGACGAACTGCGCCGCCAGCAAGCCACCGAATACCTGGAACAAGCCCGCTTCCTGGCCGACCAGCTAAATCTGGCCAACTATTTCGGCCCCGACGACGACCTGGGCGAGCGCCTAACCTTCGGCTTCGAGGACTTAAATCTATTGGGGCAAGTACTTACCGCCGTCCGTACCAATGACCTCGCTGCCGCAGCGGTCAAGCTGAAACTGCAAAAGAATTCCGTGTGGCGTGACCAGGGGGCCGCCCGTTGGGACCTCACCGAAGCTGGCCTGACTCTGCACCAGGAAGTAAATGCGGCCCGCGCCTACCTGAAAGCCGAGCCACCCGCCGACCTGCCCCGCCTGGTAACGGCATACGCTGGCCCCCTGCACTTGCCCGATGCTGCCCAGCGCCGATTTGAGGCGGCCGTAGCTGCCTACCGCCACTCACCCGAAGCATTGCCCACCGCCACCGGCCGCCCCGACGGAGCGAGTGCAAACCTGGAAGAATTCATCCACGACTGCCGCACGCAGTATGCCAACCTGGCCACCGAGCTACAGCAGCGCCTACTGGGGCGGTGGAAGCGCAGGGCTGGCCGGCGGCGGGCCTCCTCAATGCCCGCGAGCTGACGGGCCAGCTCGTGCAGCCAGCCTTGCAGGATGGCCGGCGCATTGCCTACTTTCTGGTCGATGCGCTCCGCTACGAGTTAGCCCAGGAAGTCAAAACCTTGCTCATCGAGCAAGGTGCCACGGTACATATTCAGCCCTATTGCGCCCAACTGCCCACCAGCACGCCAATCGGCATGTCGGCCCTGCTGCCCCACGATGGCCACTGGACCCTGGCCAGCAGCCCCACGGGCAAAGTCGAGCCGCAGGCTGGCCAACCATTGCTGCCCGTGCCGGACGCCAGCGCCCGCGACAAATTCTGGGAACAGCGCTTCGGTGACCGCGTGCGGGTGCTCACGCAGGAAGCATGGCTGAATGCGCCGACCGTGCCGGCCACGGTGCGCCTGCTGGTAGTGCGCTCCTCTGACTTGGACCAGGCCGGCGAAAACCAAGGCATTGCGGGTCTGGGGCAGTTTCCACTAGCCTTGCGGGCTTTGCGGCGGGCCGTGCTGGCGGCCGGCGCGGCGGGCTTTCGAGAAATCGTCATTGCCACCGACCACGGCTTTGTGCTCAATCCTACCCCGATGGTGGGGACGCGGTGCCGGTGCCCGCCGGTGACTGGCCCTTCCGTAAGGTACGCAGCCTGCTCGGGCGCGGCCCCACCGACACGCCGGGTACGCTGCGCCTTGAAAGTGGCCAGGTTAGCATTCCGGGGCCGTGGCCGCACTTCGTGGTACCACGCTCACTGGGAGCTTTTGAGCGTGGTATAACCTACGCCCATGAAGGCTTGTCGCTACCCGAAGTGGTATTACCGGCCCTGCGCGTACAGCTGCCAACACCTGAGCAGGCCCCGCACGCACTCGCCTGGAGCTACGTTACGCCAAAGCGGCGATTACCACCCGTCAGCCCATGATTACGGCCGAAGCTATCGCTGGGCAACTGTACGATGATGCCCCACCGGTCGAGTTCCGGGTGGCGGTGCTGGGGCCGCAGGGTCAGGTTGCGGGCCGACTCGGCGCGCACAGTGCCGTAGTAGATGCTGTTGGGCAGCTCGTGCGCCTGCCTGCTGGCGAGGTAGTGCGCCTGCCCGTGCGGATGGACGAGGAATTTGAAGGCAACTTCACCGTCCAAGCGCTCCACCCCGACACCCAAGTCGAACTCTTCCGCCTGCCCTTGCGAACTGAATATGAAGTATGAAGGCCCTGATTCGCTGGATGCCAAGCTGAATGAACATTTCAGTGGCAAAGCCGTGCGCAAGGATTTGCTGCACCAGATTAAGAAAAGCACTAACGTGCCTTCGTTCGTGCTCGAATTTCTGCTAGCCGCTACTGCGCCACCGACGACCCCGATGAAGTAGAAGCTGGCAAGCAGGCCGTGGTAGAAACCTTGAGCCGTCAATACGTGCGGCCCGACGAAGCTAACAAGGCTCAGTCGCTGGTGCAGCAGAAAGGCTCGCACCGCTTTATCGACAAGATTCACGTCCGCTACCAGGAGCGCGAGCGCCGGCACTGGGCCGCAATGGAGAACTTCAATTCTCAGCGTATTGCCATCCCGAGCAGTTTTATAGCCAGAATGAGCGGCTACTCGAAGGTGGCGTGTGGGCCGAAGTAAAGGTGGCCCGCAACGAAACCGATGAGAGCTACGCCTTCCACGTCGAGGAGCTACGGCCCGTACAGCTGGCCCGCTTCGACTTCGATGCCTACTGCGCGGGCCGGCAGGCATTCAGTCGCAACGAGTGGCTGGACGTGCTCATGCGGACCATTGGCCTGAACCCGGATAAGTTTTCGTTTCGGCTCAAGCTCCACTACCTCACCCGCCTCATCGGCTTCGTCGAGTCGAATTATAATTTCATTGAGCTAGGCCCACGGGGCACGGGTAAGTCTTTTGCATTCAGTGAATTTTCCCCCTACGGCACGCTCATCAGCGGCGGGCAGGCCAGCACGGCCACGCTGTTCTACAACCTCTCGCGGCGCACGGTGGGCCTAGTGGGCTACTGGGATATTATCGGCTTTGACGAGGTAGGCGGCATCCGAATCAAAGACCAGAATACCATCCAGATTATGAAAGACTACATGGCCAACGGGCGTTTCTCCCGTGGGGCCGAAGTCATCGCGGATGCCTCATTTGCCTTTGTTGGCAACATCGACCACTCCATTGAGCAATTAGTCAGTTCACCCGTCCACACCCTGTTTCTCACCCTGCCCGACAATTTTGACCTTGCCGTGCAAGACCGTTTTCACTACTTCCTGCCGGGTTGGGAGATGCCTAAAAACAGCTCTTCCTACCTCACCGGACAGTACGGGCTGATAACTGATTACCTGGCTGAAGCCTTACACTATCTCAAAAAGAAGGTCAACAAGTACCCGGCCCTGAACAGCCGCATCAGCCTGGGCAAAGCCGTAGAAGGCCGCGACGAACAAGCCATTAAGAAAACCGTGGCCGGGCTGCTCAAGCTGCTGCACCCGCCAACGAGCCCACCGACCAGGAGTTCGATGAATACGTAGCCTACGCCGTGGAGGGCCGCCGGCGGGTGAAAGAGCAGATGAATAAGCAGAAGCCCGATGACGAATTTGCTAACATCAACCTGAGCTACTGGCGTCGGCAGGATGGGCAAGAAGAAATCGTGTATTGCCCGAGTCGGCCCACATAGTGCAAGCTGCGGGCTATACAGCTGGCCACCCGGCCGCAGCAGTTCCGCCAATAGTGTCACCCGCAGCTCCTGTAGCTCCAAGTACTGCCACCAACACGCCTGCGCCACTATCAGAAAAGACTGTCCGCATTTTATTCGGAGATACCGGGTATGGGTACGATACCCTTTTTGGTCCTTACCTGACCGGGGCGAGTACCGTTACGCTGGAAGAGCCCTACATCCGCACCCCCCACCAGCTCGGCAACTTGGTTCGCTTCGCTGAGCTGCTGACGCGCATTGGCGACTGCCGCGAGCTAACTATACAGGCCGGCCAGCCCGAAACCGACGAGCAGCAGGCTGATGTAAAAAAAGCGCTGGAAGACCTCCGGTGGAGCCTCAAGGAGTTTGGAATTCAACTCGAATTCTCATTTAGCCCCACCCTGCACGACCGGGAGATGCGCCTGAGTAACGGCTGGGTCATCCGTTCTGGCCGTGGCCTCGACCTGTACCAAAAGCCCGAAAACTGGTTTAGCGTCGGCGTAAACGATTTTGCCTACCGTCCCTGCCTGGAAACGACAGTGGTCTTCCAACGTCAATAGGTGCGTAAGATGAGACAGTTGCTGCATCCTACACACCTATAATAACTCCCCGGCATATTACTTACTAAGGGTCACTTAGCTCATGGCCAACTCCGCAAAATGGTGAAACAGCTGCTCGTCCTGGCGGTATCGGTCATTGATAGCCAGCGAGCTTTTGCTGTTGAATAAGGCATAATTAGCGGCGTTGTAGGCCAGCCACATATTGGCGCTGGTTTGTAGCAGTGTCTCCTCGTGGGCTAGCCGCTCCAGGGCTATCGCGGCCAGCTTCTTGGGTAGCTTGGTATCGGTGAAGAGCTTTTCGCGGTCGCCCTCCACGGGCTTGCGGGCCAGCTCTTTGTAGATGGAGCTGGTCAGCGAGTGGCTGCGCTTCATGAACTGCTGAAAAGCCTGCTGCAAGTGCATTCTGAACACGTCCAGATTCAGACCTTTGTGATGAAACTTGCGCTCAATCAGTATTTCGTGCTCGCGGGTAATTCGCTGGTCGGCTCGCTCTACTAGCTCGGCTTCGCGCTCCTGCTGAATTTTACGGTGCTTGGTGGGCTTGCCGGCAGTCAGCCAGGCCAGGTATTCGTCAATGGTGTAGTAGTCGTCGGCCCAGCCCATCAGACCGTTGGTGCATATCTCGCGGAAGTAGCTAACCCGCATTTCCGTGCGGCGGCCGGTCACTTCTTTCTCCCACTCGGCCGAGCCTTGCAGCGAGAACGGGGTTTTGCCGCTGTAGGAATTGTTGACGATGAGCGAGCGAAACAGCCGGTCGCGCACCTGCGAGCTGCCGTTGGTAGCCACCTCGCTTATCTCGTCGGGCATTACTATGGACAGGCTAAACTCGCCCCGGTCGGTGAAGCTGGCGCTCAACTTGTGGCCGGGTAGCTCCCGCTCGGCCACCTCGCGCACAAGCTTGTTGGGTATCAGCGTGTACTCGCCGCTCTGCATGGCAAAGATGGTTTTATGCCCTGGGGTCATCTCCCCCACCACGGCTTGGTTGCGGTCGCTAGGCAGCGCATAAGGCTCATTCAGCAAATCAACTAGCGGCATTACTGCAACCGGGAAGCAGATGGTCTCCCACTTGCTGGCTTGCTCCAATTTCGTGCTTTTCGTACTCATGGCTCCTATAGATTGGTTAAGACTTCTAAGTTACGATAGTTTTTTGCAATTGTTAAAATAACAATTGCAAAAGGCTTTTCGATAATAGCTTCCACCAATCAGTAGCAACTGCCAATTGTCTTCTGCTCGCTGCTCAGCTAGCCCGCAACAGCAGTCGATGCTGGCTCGTCGCCCATTAGCTACAATGTTGGCACCGCAGGCAGATGTGCCGCTGCTACGCACACAGTTCGCCGTGCTGCTGCAAGTTGCACAACTAGCCTGCTACCGCCCGCTTCCCCTGTCGAAGTCAGCAGGAGCACTTCGCCAGGAACCACCGCCCCAACTACTGGCACGGAACTCATTGCAGCAGAAGTTGGATGCAGCTTCTGCGCCCCATACTCCTGGCGTGCTGGAACAGAAATGCCCTGCGGGCTTAGGGTAAAGCAAGCCCACTTGCTAGTCTGAATAGCCAAAAGTTCCCAGCCCGCAAAAAATATTCTACTACCAGTCAGGCAGTTGCTCATTTCGTTGGCAATGTTATTTTGCCTGTTATATTTTTCGTGATACTTTTGGACAACATGAAAGATTAACCCCATGAACAAGACCCTTCGGCCATCCATCAACCTCACCGACTTCAAAAACCAGATTCCGGTGACCGAGCTACAGGTTATCATGAAAGCGGTGGCGGATGCTATGCAAATGACGATGGACGTTGAGGGCGTTGACCCGTACATTCCCCATTTTCGGGCAATTTACTCGTCTTGCCTGTTTCCGCGCATATGGGGCAAGATGGGGGAGGTATTTGTGGGCGATGATTCGTGGGAAGTCAAGAAAAGCCCGATGACGTTCACCCTCATCAAGAAGGGCATCTGTCAGTTTCATTTTTACAAGGGCAGCGCGAAAGGCTCTTTCCGGGCTGCCTCGAAGCGGCAGAAAGCCATTGTGCAAGGCGAACTGTACGGGGATTTGGAAGCGCTACCCAGCGTCATCCTCCAGCACTTTTCCGACCGCATGAACTCGCAGCTGCTCGGCTTTCACGCCCTGTTTTTCGTGCGTGGCAAGCTGGTCGAGGACTTTGATATTCTCCATCAGGTTTCGACCCAGCAATCCGGCCTATCGATTTCTCCCAAGCCAGCAGTGGCCGAGGAGGTAGCGCCGGGCCTGACCATCCGCTTCAAGAAGAAAGACAAAACGGCCCCGGCCACCCCGCAAAAGCGCAAACCCACCCAGGCACAACAAGCGAAAGGATAAATCATTATGCAGGCTCGGTTCAATTACCAAATGCTGGAATTAGCCCGGTCATCACGCGGATTCACCCAGAAAGAACTCGCGGCACTGCTCAACCGCACGCAGGCCGCCGTTTCGCATTGGGAGCACAATTTGCGCGAGCCCAACGAAGACGATATTTCCCTGCTTTCAACGGCTCTGAACTACCCGGTCAGTTTCTTTTACCAGCAGGAAGTAGATGTGTACCTGCCCCCGGTGCAGGGCCACTATCGCAAGAAAGCCGCCCTAAAAGCGGTATCCCGCACGCAGCTCGAATCCCATTTCCGCCTACTCGGCGGCTGGGTTAACAAGCTCCAGGATGCCATTGAAGTAGAGGATGGAATCGCCAGCCCCGACTTTTTAGAAGATATGGTGGCCGATGCTACGCCCGAAGACCTGGCCCGGCAGCTGCGGGCTAAGTGGCGGGTGCCCAACGGCCCCATTCGCAGTCTGACGACGCTGCTGGAAAACCACAAAATATTGGTGGCCAAAACGTGGCTATTCAATGAGAATGTGGACGGCTACAGCTTCCACACCAACTCCGGGATGCCCGTCGTTTACGTCAACCGGGAAGTGGAACTGGACCGCTTGCGCTTCAACATCGCCCACGAGCTAGGGCATCTGGTCATGCATTCCGACTGCCTGCCCGATGCCGAGCGGGAGAAGGAAGCGCACCGCTTTGCCGCCGAGTTTCTGATGCCGGGCCATGAAATTCATGACCAGCTCATTAACCTGCGCATCGAAGGGTTGATGGCGCTGAAAGCCCGTTGGGGCTGCTCGATGGCGGCGTTGGTGCGGCGGGCACGCGACCTTGGATTGCTCAGCGAGGAGCGCTACAAAGGCATGCTGATTGGCTTGTCGCCCTACCGCAAAAAAGAGCCCGTCGATTTGACAAAGCACGGCTTTGTGGAAAAGCCCCAACTGCTGGGCATGATGGTGCAATACCACTTGGACGAGTTGGATATGACGGCCACCCAAATCAGGGATATGCTGCACCTCAACGACGGAGATTTTAGCCAGCTAATGCTCACGCTGGGCCTGGGCTCTGGGGGGATGTTCGTTTCTCACCGCCTATAACCAGCAGGCTTCCCCTCACACCTTTTAACCCCCAATCAGCAGACTACGAATTTCTTATAAAACGCAAACCGGCTGCCACAGGTCAGTGACAGCCGGCAGGGTAGAGTTGCAGTAATAATTGGTTGGCGCCTCACTTACTGATGCCGGGAGTAGTCCCCCGGCCGCGCAATCCTACCGTGAAATTTACGAGGGTGCAAAGGTAGTGGAAATTCACTACCTAGGATGCGTGTGCCCCTTGTGCTTGGCCCAGTGCATTGCTCACCACTGAGTTCTCTCCGTGAGCCTTCCTTCTAAGCCCTTTTTATCATGGCGAAGAATCTGCACGTCGTGCCCCGCTCCACTGGCTGGGCCGTCAAGACAGCTGGTGCGGCCCGTGCCGCTACCGTCGTCCCTACCCAATCGGAAGCCATTGCGGTGGCCCGGCAACTGGCCATCGGCCGTGGCAGCGAACTGCTCATCCACGGTACCAATGGGCAAATCCGGGCTCGCAACAGCTACGGGAACGACCCTGAATCCAGCAAAGGGTAATGCGAAAAAGGTTACTCAGCTACTGATTTAGTAGTTGAGCAACCCCTTTTGGTAGACACCTGGCATGAGCCAGCGCATTCGGCGCTGGCCCATGTCTAGGCTCATCACGTCCTAACCACACCGCTTTATGTCTTTTTTAAACTACGTCACGCCGGCAGATTCGCCGGCGCAGCAGTTCGCGCGCAAGCAAGAGCTGTTTAACCTGCTCGACCGCATCGGCCAGGACATGGAGATTCCTCCCGGCCGCTACAAAGAGGCAGAAGAAAAGTACCTCGCCGTCAGCGACGTACTACACGACTGCCCCACGCTGAGCCAGTACGACCCGCAGGTTTTTGCGCAGGGGTCTTTTGCGTTGGGCACCACGGTTCGGCCGCTGCACGGCGACGAATACGATTTGGACTTCATCTGCTTTCTCCGGCAAGCGCACCATTTGCAGCACACGCAACGACAGGTGTATGACTACCTGCACAAGCGGCTGGCCAACCACGGCGTGTATAGCTCGATGGTGGAGTTAAAGAACCGGTGCGTGCGGGTTCACTACGCCGACAAATTTCACCTGGATATCACGCCGGCCGTGCGCAATCCGTATTGCCAACGGGGCGGCCTGTATGTTCCTGACCGCAAGCTGGTCATCTGGAAAGCTTCGCATCCGAAGGGCTACGTGGAATGGTTTACGCCCATCGCGGCCCTGAAACCGCGCCTCAGACTGCTGGAAAAGGCCATTGAGGGGCGGCACGTGGCCCTGGGCACCACGGAAAAGCTGCCCGAGCAGCAGCTGCCACGGGGCATTCTGCGCCGGGCCGTGCAGTTTATGAAGCGGCACCGCGATACTTACCGGGAGCAACACCCCCTGCACGCGGACTACGCGCCGATTTCCATCATCATTACCACGCTGGCAGCCCATGCCTACCAGCTAGCAGTCAGCTTGGGAGAGTACGACTCGGAGTTTGACGTGATGAATGCCGTCATCGACCTGATGCCGCGCTTTATTGGCATCGAGCAAGACTGGGCGAGCAGGCGCGTGTACACGGTGCTGAACCCGACGACGGACGGTGAAAATTTCGCCGACAAATGGAATGACCCTAAATACTACGAGGTATTTACGGCGTGGCACCAAGCGGCCAAGCACGACCTGCGCAACCTGGAAGTGCTGAGGGGCCGCGATGAGATTCAGAAGTCGCTCCGCAACTCGCTGGGCAGCGTGGAGACTGACCGGGTATTTGGCCTCCAGACCCAGCGCATCAACCAGGCCCGGGAGCAGCAAACGCTGCACATTCCAGCGGCGGCGCGCCCGAGCATCGCGGCGGCGGCAGCTTTGCCAGTGCCACGCAACAACTTTTTCGGTAAGTAGGCAATGGGGCATCTACGCACCAAAGCGCTCTCTTTGCCGCAGCAACTGGCCACCCTCCGCGCCAATTGGCCGGAGGGTGAAACGCGCCTGACGCAACTCGGGCTGACGTGGACTGGTCCGCTTACACCGTCCGTTTTCAGCCGGACTTACCTGACGCGAATTTCTTATCAGTCGCCCCAGCACCTGCCCGTTACGCAGGTTTTATCGCCCTCTTTAGATGAGCTGGCCGGTGGGCGGGAAATTCCCCATATGTACTCCCAAAAGAAGGGTAAGCTGTGCCTGTTTACGCCAAAATTCCATGAGTGGACGGGGCAGATGCGGCTTTCGCACAGCATTTTGCCCTGGGCCGAGCTGTGGCTTTGCTATTTCGAGGACTGGCTCGCCACCGGGGAGTGGCAAGGCGGCGGCACCGACCACCCTACTCCGCGCACCATTTCTACTTACAGTGCCCCTTTTCTGCGAAGTCTACGATGAAAGCCAGCACCCCTAAAAAACCGGCCGCTGCTACCAGCGAGGCCCAACGCAAAGCACTTAGCCCGAAGGTAAAGCAACTGCTCTACGTGCGGGCTGGGGGCCGCTGCCAGCTTTGCCAGGACTACCTGCTCGAAAGCGACGAGCTGGGTTACTACGAGTTCAATCGGGGCGAAATGGCCCACATTGTGGGGCAAAGCCTCAACGCTACTTCCCCTCGGGAGAATTCCCGCTGGCCAAAGAACTGCGGGATGAAGTGGAGAATCTGATGCTACTCTGCGCCCGGGACCACCAGACGATTGACAAGGCAATTGAGGATGGCCACTTCACGGTAGAGTTGCTGCGGGAACTGAAGCGCGAGCGCGAGGCCCACATCAAGCACGTCACTGGCATTCCGCAGAGCCACCATACCTGCATCGTGCGACTGGTGGGCCGGATTCGGGGCAACACGGTGCAGGTGACGCGCCCAGAGTGCAACAGCGCCACCCTGCACCACCAGCCCGCCCGGTTTGCCAATTTTGCGCTTGACTACCACCGGCAAGGCATCGAAATTGACCTCACCATGCTGGGCGAGCCTGAAGAGAATCCCACCTACTACCAAACCGTCAAGCTCTTCATTGACCGCGAACTACAGATTATTCGACAAGGTATCGAGCGCAGCGAAATAGCGCACCTGTCCGTGTTTGGCTTTGCGCGTATTCCGGCCTTGGTGTACCTGGGCTTCCAGTTGGGCAACAAAGTGGGCGCTACGCTATTTCAGCGGCGGCGGGTCGATGCCAAGCATTGGCACTGGCTACGGGATGGGGCAGTTCAGCAGTTTGAATGGGAACTACTCCAGGCCTCGCCGCAGGCAAACCGGGTGGCGGTGATGGTGAATGTCACCGGCTGCATTCAACGCTGGGAACTCCCGGCGGCCATCGATGAAACCTACAACGTGATTTTGCTCAAGCCGACTGGGGTTGACCCGCACGCCGACACGGTGTTGACGGTAGAATCACTCGACCAGTTCCGGCAGACTTACCGCCGCCTGCTTGCCTACCTGGAAAGCAAGCATAAGTCGGCAACCCAGGTTCATTTATTTCTGGCCGCTCCCACTGCGGTTGCTATTGCGTGTGGCCTCGACCTGATGCCTCATACGCAGCCCGAACTGCTGGTTTACGACCGAATGCCGCGTGAATTCCTCCCTATGCTATCCATAAATTCACGCCCTACCGGCTAAGTTTACCTCATGGCTGATGCTGTTCTCCCCGCTCATTTTGTTGCCGATGCAGACTTTCGCGCTACTATTGAGGGCCTGTACCTGCGAGCTAGTCGTCTGGAGCAGGCGGATTTAGAGGATTTTGCGGCCATTGAACGGTATATCCAGCAGTCCTACGAGGGCCGCAGCCTCTTTGAGCTGATTCAAAATGGGCGGGACGCGGCGCAGCTAGCCCAACAGCCGGGGCTTATCGAACTGGAGCTGGTAGAGAGGGCTGACGGCTGCTGGCTGCTCGTGCGCAACTCCGGGCAGCCCTTCACCCCAGCCGGCGTACACGGTATTACGCGCATCGGCCAAAGCACCAAGGCGGATGCTAAAACCATCGGCTTCAAAGGCATTGGGTTTAAGGCGGTGAAGCAGTTGAGCGACCACCCTCGCGTGGTAACCCTCTGGGGAACGCTGCTATTCGACGCGGCCCTGACCCGGAGCCGGTACCTAGCTCAGTGGAACAAGCCGGCCCCGGCCGCCCTGCCGCTGTTTCGCCTGCCGCACTACGTGCCCGATAGACTGACCCCGGATGAGTTGGCGCGTGGCATCGCGACGCGCATTGAGCTACCGCTGCGCGATGACGAGGCCCGGGCGCTGGTAGAAGACGATTTGGCCAAGCTGATGGCTCGGCAGTTGGTGCTGCTGGGGATGGTGCGGCAGCTTACTATCCGCACCCCGGCCAGCACCACTACCTACGAATTTGAGCCCCGGCCAGCCGGCCGCCTCGACGTGGTGCGGGATGGGCAACTGGCCGAGCAGTACCGCTTATTTGAGCCTACGGCGGCCGTAACCTTCCCGGCGGAATTGCTCCACAGCATCAGCCCGGAAGAGCGGGAAATCATGGAGCGCACGACGCGCGTCGATATTCGCCTACTGTTGCTGCTGGACGCGCGCGGTCGCTTCGTAGTCCAGCCGGGGGCTGAACTGTACTTGTTTTATCCCCTGCTGCTGGCCTCGGGCTTCCGGTTTCTGATTCACTCGTTCTTTCTGGTGGACCCGGCCCGGACTACCCTCCGCCCGAATTGCCGCCCCAACGAGTTTTTGCTTCAGCAAATTGGCCGCTTTATTGGCGGAGAGTTGGTTAGCAAACTCGTTGCCAGCAACTACGATACGACCGAAATTCTCTGCTACCAGCGCGTCAGCCCGGCGAAGCTTACGCCGCTCTACGATGCCGTGAAGCTGGCCTTGCAGTCGGTGGCTTTCATTCACCTGCGCCGAGCGGGCAAAAACCCCCGGTACTTCCGCCCCGCCGAGGTAATGAGCACAACCCCGACCCTGGCTGCCCTACTCCCCTCGGGAGGGTGGCCGAGCGCTGGCTGGTGCCGCTATCCGACCCGGTTCGCCGCTGGCTGCGCTCGGAGTTCAACGTGCCCGAGCTTACGGCAACGAACCTGGGCGAGCAGCTAGAGCTGGAATGTGCGCGGCAGGTAAGCAATGCCGCGTTTTTTCAGCATCTTTATCAGTTTCTGGTCACCGATAAGTCGCCGGAGCTAAAGGACTTGAAAGACCGTCGCCTACTGCTCACGCAGCAGAATAAGGTGGTGGCGGGCGGTGCGCAAACCGTGTTTTACCGCACCAAAACGACGGTTCGCATAGAGCTAAGTAAGCCGTTGCAGCGCCAGATACACCTACTGCACGCCGCCGTGCAGTTAACGGACGCGCAGCTAAAATCATTGGAAGCGCGGACGGGCCTGCGGGAAATGGAACCCGATGCGCTGGCCGCACAGCTGCTGCGGCTTATGGCCGACGAGGAGCTAGCCACGCTGCGACCGGCCATTTTGCGGGCGCTGAAAGACCTGGCGCAGGGCAGCGAGCGCGCCCGTGGGTGGTTTCCGCAGGTGCGGCTGCCGGTGCAGGGTGGGCGCTGGCTGCTGCCGCTGCAACAGCCGGTGTATCTGCACCGGGCCGAACTGCGCGAGTTGTACCCTAAAGCTTGGTTTGTAGACCGAGCAGCCTGGCCTTCGCTGGCGGGAGAAGATAACGAATGGGATGACTTTCTGCTACAGCTAGGAGCCTGGGATAAGCCCGGCCTCTACATCACGGCCACCCCCAGCATTTGCCAACCGATGACCCCCGCAATGCGCGGATACGCGAGTGGAAAGCGTGGAGCACGGCGTTGCTGCTGCGGTACGACCGGCTGCTGCACGTGCCGGCCCAGCCCACGGAATGGTTTACGCAGCAATTGCTGACCCGCTGGAGTGAATACCGGGCCTGGCTAGGTAAGACATACGACCAGCCGCTGGAGGCCCGCAGCCAGCAAAGCGATTATTGGCATGATGCGCCGACCGACCGCATCCTGTGGTGGTGTGGAGCAATGCACTGGCTGCGCACCGCGAGCTGGGTGGTGCTACCAGGGCAGCCGGCCCGGGCCATTGCCGACCTGGTGGGCATTGCGCCGGGCAACAGCCCGGCACGCGCACGCGCCTAGCGGAGAATTTTTTGCCCATCTGGCGACTCGACCCCGACCTGCACAAGGGCTTTATCACCGCCATGCGCCTGGCGCACCTCAATGCCCGGCATCTCACCGGCCAGCCCGGTATGCATATGCTGCGGCAGGTATTGCAGTTGACAGCCACCCGCCACCCGCACCCGGCGGGGCAGCCGGCCCCGGAGTTCGAGAACTTCTACAATATGCTGCTCGGCCGCCTGGAAGACTATTGGGAGGAAATTACCGATACCGAGGAGCAGAAAAAAAGCCTCGTCCCTTTTCGCAGTCTGCCGTGGCTGGCCCGCAGCAGCGACACGGGCCATTTGAGCTGGCAGCCCGCCCGCCAGCTTCTGCACCTGGACGACAAGCCCGCCTACGACCACTTGGTAAGTGACTTGCGGGCGCAGCCAACCCTACTGGCCGGGCTGCCGGCGCAGTTTTACTACCAATTTACCAAGCGTGATGCCAACGGGTTCGGGCGGCTGGCGCAACATCTGGGCCAGGCATTTACCAGCCTGGTGCGGCGCAGCCTCCAGCAAGTGCCGGCCGAAGCCGCTGAGCCGCTACTAGCCAGCCAGCTCATCAGGCCCGACCTGCTGATACGCTTGGTAGCGCTGCTGGAAAGCCAGCGCCACCGGCAATTCACCCCTACTGAACTGGCACGCCTGCGAGCGGCCCAGGTAGTCAGTAGCCCGACGTTGCTGGTCGATTTTCAACTGGTTTTCGCCTGGGGCAGCGCCCGCAGTGTCGAGTTTGAGCTGGAGCAGCCTTATTTCCTGGACAAGCCGGCCCGGCCGAGCAGCGGCAGCATCTTGTACGTGCAACTGGCTGAGGCTCCCGCTGGGGCTTCGACCAAACGGATGCAGCGCAGCACGGCCGAGGCCCTGGCCGCCTTGCTGGCGCAGGTGCTGGATACCTCCGCTCAATTCCTGCGCCAAACCCTACCTAACCTACTCGCTGCGCAACACTTGGAGGAGTTCGACTCCCTGTACCAACTCAGCCCGGACCGCCTGGCGGATTTGCAAACGGAGCTTTATCCGCCGCTGGAAACGCCGGAGGGTCTGTTCTGGCAGGCGGTGCGGCGAGCCCTGGGCTTGCCAGCCGTGTCACCGCACCCGCTCACGGGGCAGTCTGCGCCGGTAGCGGAGCTACTTCTCGCTATACCCGGTACGCGTACTCCTTCGTTGGCTGCCTCGCTCGGGCAGGCATTTGCGGAGGGTGCCCTACCCCAATCGGTAGCCACCCGCGACTTGCTCGACCAGCTGTTGCAGGAAGTTGGCCTGTCGGTAGCCGCCCTGAACACGGAACTAGCCCCGCCCATTTTATTCGACGCGCTGCTGGAAACGGAATGGAATACTGCCCGTGAGCAGTACCGGGCGGAGTTTCAGGGCCGCCTGCACGCCGGGCTGACCGGACGGCCCGCTGACCAGGTCAAGTACCTGAGCTACTTGGCGCAGTATGACCAACTGCCTCGCCCTAAACTAACAAATGAATGGCATCCAGCCTATAAGCTACAACTTGCCGCCAGCTGTGCCCACGACTTCCGTGGCCTGCTGGCTAGTGCGCCGCTGCCCCACCCGCGACGCGGCCACGCAGTACAAGCAAACCCTTGGCAGCCTGCGCACTCGCCACGGCCAGACTACGGCCCAAGCCGAACAGCTAAGTAGCTTTCTGCAAACCTTCTCGCGCCATAGCTTACTTTTCTTCGGGCAGCTACAAAAGCTCGGGGCGGACTACGCCACCTGGCAGCGTAAGCAACAAGCCGCTGACACCACCTATAACCCGACCGCCGACGCTACGCCCCCACTAATCCGACGGGGTTCAACCAGCCCATTGGCCACCTCGTGTTGCCCCCAGTTGCCCCGCTACGCGAACGCGCCCCAGGTGGTAGCGGTGGGGCGGCCGGAAGCAGGGAATCACAACAAGCCCGTGACCGCATCGGCCGACAGGCCGAAGAGCGGGCCTGGGTATGGCTGCGCGAGCAAGGCCACCCCGGCGTAACGTGGGTGTCGGCCAACGCCCAGAAAGTGGCCGTTAACCATCCAGCCCATAACCCGCACGGCTCCGATGTACACCACTACGACCTACACTACCTCAATGAATTGGGCGAGCAGGTGGCTGTGGAGGTAAAAGGCACTTCCGGTAGCTCGCGGGAGTTTTACCTAAGCCGGGAAGAGCTAGCGTTTGCTGAATGTCAGCCCCCGGACGCTACCGCCTGCTCTTCATTACACAGGCCCTCGACGATAAAAACTGCCGCCTGTACGTGCTTGAAAACCCTTTCCTATACGAAGGCCAAGAGGACCGCTGGCACAACAAACGCTTCCGCGCCGAAGCCGACACGGTGCGAGTAGCCTTCGACGTTGAAACGTCATAATGCTGCTGGCCAAGGTACCTGGGCTACAATTTTGGGCCGCGACGCTTCTGCATGGGGCTTTTTGCTGCTGCACTTCCGGGGTCGGCATCGCGCTGTCTTTCTGTGCCACGGCTGGCGCTGGAGAAGCCACGGTGAGTTGTTGGCCCTGACTAGCATACAGTAGCGCGGCGTGGTCAATAGCGTGGCTAAAGCGGTCTAGCTGCGCCTGACCATTACCCACTTTGGCGGGGGCCTGCGCGGCATCCTCGACCTGCCGGTGCAGCGCGGGGGCCATGCGCTCCAACCCCTCCGGCTTGGGGTGATGTGGCGCTGAATATTTATAAAAAGCGCGTTGTGCAGCGGGTCGCCTTCTTTGGTCTGGCGCAACTCGTTCAGTCGGATGCTCACGGCCTGGCTGCTCGCCTTTAACTCGCGCAGGGCCTCGATGCGGGCCACGGCGAGCGTTGGCTCAGCCAGGGGCCGCGCCTGGCTCGGGTGGCGGGCCTGCTCCGCTTCCTTGCCGGCGAGGGGCTTCACTAGCCGGGCCAGCAGGTCTTCCAGCCGGCCGATATTATTGCGCGGGTTGCTCGATTCCGCAATCAGGGCAGCATCGCGGGCGGGGTTGAACTCGCGAAACTCCGGGGTGAGGTCCACCTTGTAGCCGGCCTGCTTACCCAAGGCAAAAAACAGTACCTGCACGGTGCGGCCGTTGCCCTCCCGGAAGGCGTGAATATGGTTGTAGTGGTCGAGGTAGTACGCGGCCCGCTTTACAAACTGGCCTTTGTCGAGGCCTTTCAGGTTGTTCTCCTGGCTTAGCTGCCCGGACACGGCCGCCAGGTCGGGGCTCAGCTGCCGGTAGTGCGCGTAGCTCATGAAATAGCCGGCGCGGTCGCCCTTCTTCTGGCCCTGAAAGCTGCGGTCGGCGCGGGTTTCGCCAGCCCAGGGGTACACATCCTGGAACAGGTAGCTGTGCAGCTGGCGGGCGTACTGCTCGTTGAACACGGCCGGCGTGGGCGGGGCGGATATGGCGGGGACCGGCGCATTGCTTTTGGGAAAGCGCAGCTCGGTGAGCCGGGCAATCGAAAGGTCGTGCTCGCGGCGGTCGAGGTGCGACTGGCTGGTGGCCCCACAAAGTTGTAGAGCAGCCCATCGGCGGGGTTGGTAAAGTCCAGCGGCGGCTCGGGGCTGTTCATAGGCCAGAAAAAAGCCCGGCCGGAGCCGGGCTGGATGAATTCGCGTTAGGGAGTAGGTCAGCTAGCCAATCCAGGGCTGCTCCATATCCAGCTGCTCGTACTGCTGCGGGGCGACCTCCACGGGCACCGGGTAGTAGCGGTCGGGGTGGCCGGCCTGGTAGCGGGGGTCAGCGGTGGGCTGCTGCGGATAGAGGCGGGTAAGCTCGGCCCGGATAAAAGCCAGGTCGATTTCACCGGCGATGTAGCGCTGGTAGAGCGCGGCCAGCTCAGGCGACGCGCTGCCCCCCTGGCTCATGGACACGCCCACGGCCCACTTTACGGCTTCGCGCCGCTGCTGCGGGGTGCGCTCTTCTTCGGAAAACTGGGGCATATAGCTCATCGGGAAAAGTGTCTTAGGAGAGGGCAAAGGCGGTGCGGCTGGTGAGCGAAAATAGCGCGTCTGCCAGCTGTAATATACAACAATTTCAACGGCTGGGCAGCCTGGTAAAGTTCGGCAATTCTGGGACTAGTCAGCTGCTTTTCCGAGCCACGGCGCACCCGCTGGCCTACTTCTTACCGGCGTTCTTCTTTTTCCAGGCCTCGTAGCTTTTAATCATTTCAGCGGCCTGCTCGGCGGTGGTAGCCTTGGCCTCCTCCTCCGTCACACCTGCCCTAAACTTAGTTTTTACCTCCCCATCGGTTAGGTAAAGGCCCACTCGTTCTTGCCGATGGTGTATTTGTCCACGGTGGCCAGCACGTTACGGGCGGCCTCCGCCTGGGCCTGGGTGATGATACTCACCGCCTGCCCGCCGTAATAGCCGCGGCGGCGGTGTCGGCCGGCGCGTTGAAATACTGCTCGTGCCACTTCAGGTAAACGCCCTTCGGCCCCTGCCCTACCACGACGGGCTTGCCCTGGTGCTGGCCCACCTCGCGGGGTGCGGTCTGCCGGCGCTGGGTGATGAGGGCCTGGGCCTGCGCCTCGCTCAGCGTGGTGGGGCTTACGCCATCGGGAATGGTATAGTATTTCTCAGCGTGCGCGATGTACGGACCGTTTTTGCCGGTGCCAATCAGCATGTCGGCTCCCTCAAACTGCCCGACGAGGCGCTTTTGCAGTTCGGCCCGGTCGGGCGTGAGCTGGTCGGCGGCGGCCACCCAACCCAGCAGGTTTTTGTCGAACATCGGCACGAACTGCTGGTAGGTCTGTGTGCCGGCCGCAATCTTGTCGAAGATGGCTTCGCAGCCCGCCGTGAACTTGTAGTCCATGATTTTAGGAAAGTTCTGCTCCAGAAATTCCGTCACCTGGGTGCCGGTAGCCGTGGGCAGCAGTTTGTCCTTGTCCGCGCCCAGCGTCTCCGATTTCGAGGTGGTGGCTACCTGGCCATCCTGCCACGTCAGCACCTGGCTGGTGAGCTTCTTGCCAGCTACGCTGCCGGTGTCGATGTACTGGCGGGCGAAAATCGTCTTCAGAATCGAAGCGTAGGTGCTGGGGCGGCCGATACCTCGCTTCTCCAGGTCGGCAACAATGGTGGCCTCGTTGTAGCGCTTGGCGGGGCGGGCGTAGCGCTGGCGGGCCTCCAGCCTGAGGAGCGTCAGCGCCTCGCCTTCCTGCACCGGGTGTTGCAGCGTGGTGGCCGCCTCCTGCTGCTCGTCGGCTTCGTCCTCAGCATCCTGGTACACGGCCAGATAGCCGAGGCGGGTTTGTACGCGGGTAGAGCTGGCGTAGGGGTCGGCGGGGTCGGCCGTCGGCGCGAGGGTTATCGTGGTCTGGTCGTACTGCGCGGCCACCATCTGCGAGGCTAGGGCGCGGGTGTAAATCAATCGGTAAAGCGCCTGCTCGTCGGGGTGTCGCCAGCTGTGGTAGTTTCCCAATGAGTGGGCCGGATAGCTTCGTGGGCCTCCTGAGCACCGTCCTTATTCTTCGTCTGGCGGGCCTGGAACTGGTCGGCCCCAAACTGCGCGGTAATCTGCGCCTGGGCCTGCTGGGTGGCTTCCTCGCCCAGGTTCACGCTGTCAGTGCGGATATAGGTAATGTGACCTTCTTCGAACAGTTTCTGCGCCAGGTCCGACACTTTCTGTACTTTGAATCTCAGCTTTTTCACGCCCTCCTGTTGCAGGGTAGAGGTGCTGAAAGCAGGCTGCGGCGGGCGCTCCACCGGCTTCTTCTCGACGCTGACTACGCCAAAGGGGCTGCCGCCCACCCGATGCAAGTAGGCCTGGCCCTCGGCCAGCGTGGCAAAGGGCTCGGCGGTGCGGCGGGCGCTCAGCTGCTCGCCGTGGCTGGTTTGCACGGTGGCCACCACCGGCACGGTGAAGCGGTCGCTAAACTGCTGAATTTCGCGCTCGCGCTCCACAATCAGGCGCACGGCCACCGACTGCACCCGGCCGGCGCTCAGGCCCTGCGCGATTTTGCGACTCAGCACCGGGCTCACCGTGAAGCCCACCAGCCGGTCCACGGCCCGGCGGCCCTCCTGGGCGCTGACGAGCGGCATATCAATCAGGCGCGGGGCGGCTAGCGCCGCCCAAATGGCCTTTTCAGTGATTTCCTGGAAGGTGATGCGCTTGGTGGTGCGCGGGTCTAAGCCCAGCACCTGGCACAGGTGCCAAGCGATGGCTTCGCCCTCGCGGTCGGGGTCGGTGGCCAGGTATACGTTGCCCGGCCCGGCCGCTTTGGCCTTGCTGCGCAGGTTGGCTACCACGTCCTTTTTGTCGGCGCTGATGCCGTAAATTAGGGCGTGGCCGTGCTCGCGGTCCACGCCGATGCTGCCGGTTTCCTTGTTCACCACCAAGTCGCGAATGTGGCCCACCGAAGCGGCCACCTCGTACTCCGGCCCGGCGTAGCCCTTGATTTTCTTAATCTTATTCGGACTCTCCACGATAATCAGCTTCACAATATTGGGGCTTGGTACGCTTGAAATAACTCACACTGCTTGGCAGCCTCGCCCGGTAAGGGGCTGGCTAGTAACTCCCGCAGCTACTACTTGAAAATTGACGCGGCCAGCGCGTGGAACGTCCACTCGGGGTGCAGCCAGTGCAAAACCCAGACGGTAGTCACGGCCACCGTCATCAAGCCGATGGCGAAGCGCTGGCTGAGCCTGTTGCGCTCGTCCAGCTGGCGCAGGGCGGGACCGAGCAGCTCGTCGCCGCGGTGGCCGGCCGCCTGAAGGGCCAGGCCCATCGCATCGAGGGGCAGGGGCGGTAACACCGGCAGCGCCAGGGGCTGGCGGCGGCGAGCGGGGAATTTCACGGGTGGGCCTGGGCAGGTTAGACGGGTAGCCGGCGTAGCCGAGAATACCCAAGCCAGTGGTCAGTAGCAGCCAGCATGTGTTCCCACCGGGTTCATATGGCCGCCTTCCGCTGCCTAGCCTTACGCAGCAGGGTGGCGCTTCGCCGGATAGTGGGCTTTTAAAGTTGGCGCACCAGCCACCCCTGGCGCTGGAACCGCTCGCGCAGCTCGTCGGCGCTCACGTCCTCACCAGTGAATTGTAGCCATTCGGCCACGGTGGTCAGGTCGGGCGCTTCGGCCAGGAAGGGGTTCGGCGCGGGTAGCGCCTCGGCAGCGGCCACGCGTTGGGCTTCGTCGGGGTAGCGTAGCAGCAGCTCGGCCATCTGGTAGAGCATTGCCCGGATGCCGACGGCAGGTATATACTCGGGCAGGCTGCTCATGGGATGGCTAATGCTGGCGGACTGGCCGGCCCAATACAGGCGCGGGCGGCTCAATCGGATTGTTAATTTGGTTTTCCGCCAGGCCGGCGACCACCGCCAAGTCCACGCCAGCGAGCTTGGCCACCTTCAGCAGCTCGCCCACGGTGAACGTGGCCGGCTCCTGCATCCGGGTAACGAGGGTGCGCGGGTTAATTTCCAGCGCCTTAGCCGTTTTGCCACGCTCACCCAGCGAGTGGATAAGCTCGGCCAAAGTATCAAAAGGAAGCTTTTTAGTAGTCATTTCGCAGAAAGCCAGGTAGCAATGGGGCTTAAAAATCATGTATTTTTAGCAACATTACGGCCGGCGGGCTGCGTGGTTTCTTCTACTCGAAAAAGCTGGGTGCCCGGTAGCGGAGAATCTCCTCGCCATCGGGCTCGGTGATGCGGTCGAGGTAGACCAGTACGTTGCCGTCGCGGGCCGCCCGCTCCTCCGTGCGCTGCCAGACCGCATACAGCTCGGCGTAGGGAAAGAAATTCATCTGGTCGAAGCCGCTGGCGAAGCCCTGCACCATCTCCTCGACCCGCTCCCGCTCCTCGTGCGAAACCTCGTTGTAGACCCAGCGCACGAACTCCACGGTATCGGCCGGCAGGTCGAAGTAAGCCAGTGTCTGGGGCGCGGTGTGGCCGCCCATGTAGAGCAGCAGCTCCCACAGGGGGTAGTGGCTTTTCTCGCGCTGCCAGTACTCCACGATGTCCGGCGCCCCGCCCCACCACCTGCCCGGCAAACTTCATCGTGCCGGGGTCGGCAGCGAGGGCTTTGCGAAAGCCGTAGTCGGCTACCCAGTCTTTTTTCGTCAGGCTCTGAAAGTTGTGCATGGGGCAAGGGAAAGCGAAGGACAATTTTACGGCTGAAAAACCACTTTTTATAAGTCATATTCAGGGCTGGCCTCGGCCAGCGTCGGGCCGGCGCGTCCCACTCGCGGTAGCGGGTGATGTAGCGGTCGGCAATGATGGCCAGGCGCTCGGGCTGGTCGTGGCGCTTTAGCCAGACGTGGCTGCTGCCGCAGTGGATGGCGTAGCCCTGCCCCATCACCTCGCGGGCCGCCGGGGCGAAATCGCGCAGGTCGGCCACGTCGGCCACGTCGGGCGCGGCCTGAATAAGCTGCCGTAGCCGCGTCAGACGCTGCGCCTCGGTTTCGTCGGCCGGTTGCCGCTCCACGGCCAGATAAGCCAGCTGAGGGGAGAAAACGCGGGTATTTGGGGTATTCTGATTGGTCGAGGTCATAGCGAGAAGAAACAAGAGGGGAAAAGCTACTCACCTCGGGCCGGGGTGCTGGCCAGCGTTTGGGCAATGTGCAGCACCTGGGCGCAGTGAAAGGCCTCGCCAAAAAGCCCGCGCCGGTAGTCGGCGGCCAGCTGGCCCACGCTGACGAACTGGTAGGTGAGGCCGGTAGCGCCGAGGGGCTGCAAAAACCGGTCGGCCTCCTGCGCGCTGAAGCCGCCCAGGTCGCGCCCGTCACTCAGCAGCAGGCTCACGCCGGGGCGGGCACTCGGCCCATCGACGAAAGTGTACGTCTCGTAAATGAGGCCCAGCGCCTGCTCCCGCGCATAAAACACGGCCTCGCCAACAACTAAATCAGGGGTTTTTCCATCGGGTAAGTAGGGATTCTTAGAGAAATAAAGCGTACTGGCCGCCCTGGTCCTCGCGGGTGCGGCGCAGGCCTTCCTGGGCAATGCGGCGGGTAGCCCGCACCAGCGTAAGCAGCGCGTCGTAGGCCGCTGGGGTGTCAATTTCCAGTCCCAGTTGCCCGGCCACCTCCTCGGTCAGCCCTTCGGCATTGAGGCCTTTGCCCAATTGCTGCATGAGTACTTCCACGTCGGTAATCGCGGTGATAACCTGGTTGCGATACTGGTTCCACGTCGGGCTTTGGATGGTGGGGGCCTCACTGGCTTTTTTCATCTTGTTGGCGATTTGGGAGCACGTAGGCTTTGCCATTGCAAAGCACAACGGCCGGGGTGCGGTGAATCGGAGCCTGGCTCCCGACGCAGAAAAAATGGCCGGCGGTGTAGGGGTTGTAGCTGATTAGCTCGGTGGCCAGGGGCTGCGCGGCCGTGGTAAACGTGCCGATGGCGTAGGCGTGCACGTTGCGCTGGCGCTGGGCCAGCATCCGCTGGCGGGCGCGCTCGCTCACTTTGAATAGCACCCCACGCAGCTGCACCGTGGCCAGGTGGGCCACGACCAGCCCCCGAACTGCACCGAAAAGAGCCCGTTTTTCAGGTTGCGGTACACCCTGACCTGCTGACCTTCCAGGTCAATTGTCAGGGCTCGGGGGGCTGGCATGGGATGGGGGTTAATGACTAAAAAGCGTTAAATCTGCGCCCTAGAGGTGGGTATCGTAGCCGGTAACGGAAGTAAAGAGGCCGGGTAAATCCTCGCCGTACACCATTTCAAACGTCTGCTGGTGGCTTATTACCGGTACCCAATCGACGAGCACCTGCCGGTAAAATTCCACGGTGTAGGTGTCCGTAGGCATGAGCGTAATTTTCAGGCGGTTGACGCCAGCCTGGTTTTTCCGCAAATCCATGCGCAGCCAGGGGTTTGGGTTGTGCTCCGTGCGGCCCGCCGCCAGGAGCTTATTGGCTCCGGTCATCACCAGAAATTTATTGCCGCCTAGCTGCATCAGGATGGTGTAGGCTTCGGCTACAATTGCGGGCTTTGGGCTGGGGGTGGTGTTCATGATTAAAAGGGCTTTTGCAGGTGCTGCTGATACTATTTAAACACAAAATACTGCGATAATGTTGCATAAAATACAAATTTATTTAAGCATTTTTTACATCTTTTGATGGGTAGAAATGGCGGCTTTTTCCCTTTCGTTCTCTTTTCTACAATTGCAAAAAACCGAGGTGTAGCCGGCCTATCAGGATGGTTTTGCAATTGAAAATCCCTCCTATTCTCGGCTTCCGGTCCCCGGACCCCTACCCCCCGAAGGGGGGCGAGGTTTTAGACCAGCCAGCTCCGCTCGGCGGCCTCAAATTCGCGGTCGGTGCTGTCCTGGCCGGCATCGGCCAGCCACTGCATTTCGGCGGCGTAATACTGGCGGTCGGTTTCGTCCATTTCGGCCACCGGCTCAGCTACCGGCGCGGCCTGGGAGTTGTTGGCGCTGCTGGTGCTTAAAGTCAGCTCGTCGCCTATTTTGCTGAAGCTCACGGCGTAGCCCTGCGCACTCAGGGATTCCGCGAAGCGCTCCAGGTCGCCGTGGCTGCTGTCGCTGCTCACAGAGTAGGTGCCGGCGTGCTCGCCCCAACTCGTTTGCATGTGGTAGCGCTGGCTGCTGTGCCACTTGTCGAATGCGGCGAACTGGTCAGCCAGCGCCGGGGCTTGGCGTAGGTCCAGCACGTTAAGGAAAAACCCGTAAGCTGGCGAGTAGCTGCGGCGGTCGCTGATGTACTTGGCTCCGTAGCTCACGCGGGCCAGTTGGCCCGCCTCGTTGATGGCCGTGGGCTCTTGGTGGTACTCGTACAAATCCTCCTGGCTGTTGAAGTGGCCACTGCTAAAGGGGGCATACACCCGCTCGACCTGCTTGCTGCTCGGCCCGTCGGTGTAGGCAATATCGACGCTGGAACCGTTGGCAAAAGAGGACGAAGTAACGCTGAACTTCACGGTGGGGAATGCCTTTTTCAGGGCCTCGCGGATAAGCTGCGCAGTGCCGGCCGTGGTGTAGCTGCGGTACAGGGTTTCGCCTTCCAGCCGGTCCGTGAACGGGGCGCGGCCCTTTTGGCGGTCTTCGGCTTTGCGCTCAGCCATTTTACCGGCCTGGGTCAGGGCTTCGATGATGCGCTGCTCGGCCTGTGCCTCGTCTTTGGCGCTGTAATGCTTGGCGGGCTTTGACTGCTTGCCGTAAAAAACGGCGTAGGAAAACTGGCTGCCGTAGTGGCGCACGTAGCCGGCAGCCACCGAGTCAGCGACTCCTGCCACCCGCACCTGGCGGGCATCGTTGGTAAAAAACTTGCGAAGCTGGGCGAGGTCTTGGGCGGCGGTTTTCATAGCTAACGACTTGTTTTTGTGCTGCTTTCTTATACTAGTTAAACGCGCTTTGGCTCTTTAATGTTGCATAAAATACAATTTTATTTAAGCATTTTTTACATCTTTTACTGGCACGAAGGGTGTATTTTCTCCCTTTTGTTCCCATTTTTGGTTTGCATTTCAGGTAGCTGCTGATTCTGGCCGTAGCAGTTGTTTCTTTGGCTACTGTGGCGCTCTCTTCTGTTCGTGGCAGTGTGGGATGGTGGCGACCAATGGGAGCCGTGTAGGGTTGCGTTAGTAACTGGACAAAGAATTACGGTAAGGCCTTGTCGACTGCTTTTGCAGTAGGCACCATGGCTTTCTCGTTAATCTGGCAGCCGGCGAAGCGCAGGATTTTGTAGAGGGTGCGGCGGGAGCCAATCTGGAAGTAGTCCATGAGTTGGCGGGTGGACTGCTGGCCGGCCTCGTAGAGTTCCTTGACGGCGGGGGCCACTTTCTGGTAGCGCGGGGCCAGGCCCGGGGGCCGGCCGCCCTGGCGGCCCCGGGCGCGCGCCGCCTGGAGCCCGGCGCGGGTGCGCTGCACCAGCACATTGCGCTCGTGCTCAGCCAGGGCGCAGAAAATCTGGAACACGAGCTGGCCACCCGGCGAGGTCGTATCGATGGGGTCCTGCAAGGAAATCAGGTGCAGCCCGCGGCGACTCAGGTCCTCGACCACCTCAATCAGGTGCTTGGTGGAGCGGCCCAGCCGGTCGAGCCGCCAGATAACGACGGTGTCGCCGGTGCGGGCGTAGGCCAGCAGTTTTTCCCAGTTCGGTTTGTGGGCCTGTATGCCGGAGACGGTATCGGTGTATACATCGTCGCAGCCGGCCTGGCGCAGGGCGTCGAGTTGCAGGTCGAGCACCTGCTCCTGGGTGCTGACGCGGGCGTAGCCGAGTTTCTTCATGGTGAAAAGGGATAACTGGTACCGGAAAGAGGCGAAATGCGAATTTACGGTATCTTGATTGCGGAAACCAGTTTCGGGTACCGCCATTTACTGGATTAGGCACCTGCTTTTTCAGGCGTCGGGGTGGTACCGGAAAAGGGGCGTTTGTTTACCACTCCCTCCTGCCCATGCCCGCCGACTTTCTCACCGCTCTGGAGCGCCAGCGCTACCAAACCCTGCCCGCCGACCTGCGCGAGGAAGACCTGCAGGCCAGCTGCTGGCTCACCCCCACCGACCAGCAACTGGTCGCGCAGCAGCGCCGGGGCAGTAACCGCCTCGGCTTCGCCGTGCAGCTGGGCGTACTGCGGCTGCTGGGGTACCTGCCGCCAGAGTGGTACCGGCAGGTGCCCGATAGCCTGGTGCAGTTCGTGGCCCGGCAACTGGCGCTCGACCCGGCGCTGTTCCAGGTCTACGGCGAGCGCGAAGCAACTCTGACCGAGCACCTGCGCGTATTGCTGGGCCATTTGCAGGTACGCCGCTGGCAGCCCGTGCTGGACGCGCCGTGGCTCGAAGCGTGGCTGGTCGAACGAGCCCTGGAGCACGACAACGAGCGCCTGCTGCTCACCCTGGCCTTGGGCCACCTGCGCCAGCACGGCATCCTGCGGCCCGGCATCGTGGAGCTGGAGCGGCTGGTCGGGGCCCTGGCCGAACGGGCCCAGGCCGAGACCTACCGTCGGCTCCTCGTGCTGCTTACCCCGAAGTCGTGACCCAACTCGATGCGCTGCTGGTGGTCGACCCGCGCTGGGTCTGTGCCGGCATACCTGGTTGCACCAACCCCCGACCAGCAGCTCGGCGACCAGCATTCAGCAGACGCTGGGTAAGCTGGCGTACCTCGACCAGCTCGGCGTGCCAGGTTGGCAAGCGGACGACCTGCACCCCAACCGCCAGAAGCGGCTGGCCCACACCGCCCGCAACAAAACCAACCAAGTGCTCCAGCGCTTCGCGCCGGCCAAGCGCCATCCGCTGCTGGTGGCCGCGTGCCGCGAGGCCTACCGCGACTTGACAGATGTGGTGCTCAAAATGGTGGACGAACACTGGGAGCACGCCGTGGCCCGCGCCCGCCGGGCGCTGCAGGATGACCAGCTGGCGCACGCCCGGGCCAAAGACCAGGCCCTGCGCACGCTCGGGCAGGCCGTCGGCCTGGTGATGGACGAGGAGCACGTGCCGAACGAGGCGTTGCGGGAACAGATTTACGCCCAGGTGCCGCGCGAGCAGCTGCAAGCCGCGCTCACCGCCGTGGCGGACTTCGCCCGCCCGGCCCGTCACTCATACCTGGACTATCTGCTGCCCGTGGCCGCCCGCCTGAATATGCTGCTGGGCAGCCTCTTACAGCAGGTAGCGTTTGAGCAGGCGTTTGCGGGCGACGACTTCGCCCAAGCGCTTACCCTCATCAACGAGCTGCACACGGGCCAGCGCCGTAAGCTGCCCGAGACGGCCGCGACGGGCTTTATCCCCACCAGCTGGCGGGCGTTTGTCTTCGACCAAGACGGTCGCGCCCAGCGGGTGCGCTACGGCTTGTGCGTGTTGGCCACGCTGCGCGAGCGGCTGCGGGCCGGCGACGTGGTCATCAATGCGTCCCGCAAATACGCGTCGCTCGACACCTATTTACTCTCCCCACCGAATGGGCCCGCCAGCGGCCGGACTTGCTGACGCAGCTCGGGAGCGCCCATCGCCTGGACGAGCGCTTGCAGGAAGTTGAAGCACAGCTGCCCCTGCTGGAAAGCTTACTTGCTCAGGGCCAGGACATCCGCCTTGACGAGGAGGGTGAACTGGTTGTGACCCCGCTGCGGGCGGAGGAACTCAGCCCCGAAGTTGAGCAGCTGCGGGCGCTACTGACCGCTTCGCTGCCACGGGCGGAGCTAACAGAAGTGCTGGTGGAAGTCGACCAGTGGACGGGCTTCTCGGCCGAGTTAACCGGCCTTGACCAAACCACGCCCCGCGCCCCGGAGCACCAGGCCCTGCTCTACGCGGCCCTGCTGGCCAATGCCTGCCACATCTCCCTGCGCGAGATGGCCCAGAGCACGGGCCTCGACTACCAGTCCCTGTGCTGGGTGGCGGCCAACTACTTGCGCGAGGACACGCTCAAACGCGCCACCACCCGTCTGGTCAACCACCAGCACCACCAGTGGCTGGCCCGGCACTGGGGCGGGGGCACGCTCTCCTCCTCTGACGGCCAGCGCTTCCCCGTCAGCGGCAAGATTCGTAACGCCCGCGCCCTCCCCGCTACTTTGGCTACGGGCAGGGCCTGACCTTTTACACCCACACGGCCGACCAGTACGCCCAGTTCGGCAGCCGGGCCATCTCCTCCACCACGCGTGATGCCACTTATGTGCTCGACGAAGTGCTGGGTAACGAGACGGAACTACCCCTGCTCGAGCACACCACCGACACGCACGGCTACACCGACATCGTGTTTGCCCTCTTCGATTTGCTGGGCCTGCAATTCTCGCCCCGCCTGCGCGACCTGGCCAACCAGCGCCTCTGCCGCATCAAGGGCCGCGAGTTGAGCTACCCTTCGCTCAACTTTACCGCTCATTTCAATCCCGCGTACGTGCGCCAGCACTGGGACGAGCTCTTGCGCGTGGCGGCTCGCTGAAAACGGGCTGGGTGAGCGCCTCGCTGCTCATCAGCAAGTTACAGGCCTATCCCCGCCAGCACCACCTCACCCACCTGCTGCAGGAATACGGGCGGCTGGTCAAAACGGCCTTCATCCTGCGCTACCTGCACTCGCAGGCCCTGCGCCGGCGCATCCACGCCCAACTCAACAAAGGCGAGCAGCTGCACGCGCTACGCAGCTGGCTCTGGTTTGGGGCGACGGGTGCTGCGCCAAAAACAGGAAGAGGCCCAGCAGGAAGTCGTGCGCTGCCTCAACGTAGTCACCAACGTGGTCGTCGTCTGGAACACGGTCTACGCCCAGCTGGCCCTACAACGTCAGCAAGCAGCGGGGCTGCCAGCGCTCCCGGAGCATCTGGCCCAGCTCTCGCCAGCGCGTTTTGCCCACTTGAACCGCCT